>NZ_JAIMBZ010000029.1:0-40960 GCF_025499445.1 Acidiphilium sp. AL | reverse complement strand
CCGCGCAGGGCCGGGTCCGGCAGGTGGTTGCAATGCAGCGAGACGAAAGCGTCGGCCTGGGCACGCTCGGCCATGGCGACCCGGTCGGCGAGTGAAACGAACACGTCGCGCATCCGAGTCATGGCGACGCGGAATTTTCTGCTCGCGAGCAAAGCCTGTCGCAAGTCGAGGCCGACCAGCAAGGTGATCGTCTTTTCGTGAACGCCATCCGGGCCGGTGCAGCCGGGGTCTTTGCCGCCATGACCGGGATCGATCATCACCAGCGGCGGCGGCATCGGTGCCGCGCGGGCTGCCGGCATTGTGGCCAGCATGCCGCCCAGTATTCCGAAGAAGACGGCTCTTCTGTCGATGTCGCGGTGCACGCGCATAAATCACGGTTAACACAAGATATCGAGATAATGCGATAATCGGCTGAAAAACTTTGTGTTACCACAATTTGGCCCTATAAGGGGGGCATACCTCGCCGAGGAGGCAACCATGATGCGACAGGGATGGACGGGCTATGGGCGATCGGCTTGTCTGCTGCTGGCAACGGGCGTTCTGCTCGCCGGATGCGGTAGCGACGCGCCGAACCGCATGGGCGGCGGCACTGCCGGGGGTGCTGCCACAGGCGCTTCGTTCGGGCTGATCGGCGGTCCGATCGGGGTTCTGATCGGCGGGGCGGTCGGCGGCGGCATCGGCGCGCTGACGGCGGCGAACACCACGCCGAAACAGATCGATCTCGGCAATCCGCCCTGGGCGTCCGGCGGCAATCCGGCAACCGCTCCAAACGGCAGCACGCCATCGAACCAGAACGGGCTGCGCAGCCAGATCAAACAATATCAAACGCGGCAGTCCCAGGCCGGTTCCGCGTCCTCATCCGGTTATCCGGCCCAATCGGGCTACGGCCAGCCGCAGCCGCTCACGCCCGCCGCCGGCCAAGGCCAGACGGGTTATGGGCAGCAAGGCGTCCAGGCACAGCCTTTGGCGCCGCCTGCGGCGTCGCCGTCGAGCTGAGCGACGGCGACGCCGTCGCATGATCGGCGCCATAAACTTCATCCATGTTGAGACCGCGGCGGCTTGATCCGGCCGGACGCGATGACCACCATCTCGTTCCATCAATGGTTCTGTCGCACCGAGCCGGCGACAGGCTGTCATTCAGGAAGGAGCCGACTATGAAATTCAGACAGGCGACGATCGTTGCTTCCCTCGCTGTCGGCCTTGCGTTGGCGCTCGCCGCCTGCGGAACCAAACAGCCGGAGCGCGCTCAGGGCGGAGCTGCCGGGGGCGCGGCCGCGGGTGCCGCGGTCGGTGCGGTCGGCGGTCCGATCGGCGCGCTGGCCGGTGCCGGAATCGGCGCGGTGGGCGGTGCGGTCGCCGGATCGCAAACGACGCCGCAGCAGGTCAATCTGGGTCCACCGCCCAAGGTCAACATGCCGTCGAGCGGTTCGGCCAGCCAGTAACGGATTTCAGGGTCAGGCCGGCGCGCCGGTCACGTAGTCGCGCAGGCTGCGGACTTGCTGGGTCTGCTCCTCGATCAGGCTTTTCACTACGTCGCCAATGCTGACCACGCCCATCAGCTTGCCGTCTTCGACGACCGGCAGATGGCGGAACCGTCCATCGGTCATCAGCGTTTCGGCCTCGAAGATCGTGGTGGCCAAGGTGGCCGTGGTCGGCGCGCGCGTCATCAACTGGCTGGTGGCCATGTCAAGCGTCGCCGTGCCGTTGGCGGCGAGGCTGCGCACCACGTCGCGTTCGGACAGGATACCGAGCAGATCGTTGTCGGCGGACTGGACGACGACTGCGCCGATCCGCCTTTCCGCAAGCACCGCGACGACCTCGCGGATTTTCGAGTCCGGCGGCACGGAAATCAAAGCCGCCGGTTTGCGTTTCAGCAGTGCAGCCATGGTGGTCATCGTCGTCTCCGAGAGCGGATGCGGCCAAAGCCGGCGCGATATGCGGTTTTATGAAATTATGGGCCCGGCGCGAAAGAAATCAACGAAATTGCGCATCACGGTCGGGTTTTTGCGGTTCCGTTTCACAAGCTGCCGCGACCCATAGCTCCTGCGCGGCGATAATGGCGAGTTCGTCCGAGTTCGACCGCATGGTCGCTTCAAGCAGGGCGCGTTGCGCGGCGACCGCCGATTCCAATGCCGCGCGCGGGTTTCGGTCCACGAGGAAACGCGCGATGAACAGCGCCGCGAAGGCGTCGCCGGCGCCCGGAAAATGCCGCTCCAGGTGCGGCACCGTCGCGCATCGCCGGATGCCGCCGGCACGGAGCAGGATGTCGAGCGCGCCGGGCGGGGTCTCCGCGCCGGCGAAGCCGGTCAGCACCACGACCGGCGGGCCGAGCGCGTCCATCGCCTCGAATGCCGCCGAACGGCTGCGCGGTGCGGTGCCGGTCAGCACTTCAAGTTCGAACGGGTTGGGAAAGGCGAGACCCGCCTGCGGGATGAGCCGGTGGCGGAACGCCGCGATCAACGGCTCAGGCACATAGGCGCGGCCGGCATCGCCGATCACCGGATCGCAGGCATAGAGCGCCGTGGGATTCGCGGCGCGGGCGCGGGCGACCGCATCGAGCACCACCGGCACCGCGGCCTCGGCGCCGAGATAGCCGGACATCACCGCTTCGCAGCGCGCGAATGCGCCGCGCCTGGCCAATCCCTCGATCAGTGCCGCGAGCCGGGCCGGTTTCACCGGGCCGCCTTCCGCGCCGCCATGGCCCGGATGATGGGACAGCAGCACGGTGGGCAACGGCCAGACCTCGTGGCCGAGCCGCGCGAGGATGAAGCCGGCGGCCGAATTGCCGACCGCGCCGGTGAGCACCTGGGATTGGATCGAAAGAATCGCCATCGGGTCAGATGGCGCGGCGCGGGCCTGGCTGGCAAGGTGGGCGTTTGCGTCCACCTCGCGCTTGAGGACGCCAGAAAGCCTCTTGACGCGGCGCGGAAACACTCTCTAGAACGCGATGTTAGCGCTTTGTTCCAAAGCGCGACATTCCGGCGCGCGAGCGCCGGCAGGTGGAGAGACCGGATGCTGACTCGCAAGCAACACGAATTGCTGATCTTCATCGACCAGCATTTGCGCCGGACCGGCTGTTCGCCGAGCTTCGAGGAGATGAAGGAGGGGCTCGACCTCAAGTCGAAATCCGGTATCCACCGGCTGATCGGCGCACTCGAGGAGCGCGGCTTCCTGCGCCGGCACAAGCATCGCGCGCGCGCGCTGGAGGTGGTTCGCCTGCCGGCCGACCTGCTGCCCGCCGCCGAGCGGCCGGAGGAAACCCGTTTCACCCCCAACGTGATCCGGGGCGATTTCTCGGCGCGGTTTCAGGGTGCCCGCGCGGCAGGCGAGGCGGCCGCCGTGTCTTTGCCGCTCTATGGCCGGATTGCCGCCGGCCAGCCGATCGAGGCGCTGCGCGAGACCAACGCCGAAATCGAAGTGCCGATCGCCTTCATCGGCTCCGGCGATCACTATGCGCTCGAAGTAGTCGGCGATTCGATGATCGACGCCGGCATTCTGGAGGGGGATACCGCGATCATCCGCAAGGGCGAGACCGCCGAGAACGGGCAGATCGTGGTGGCACTGGTCGATGACAACGAAGTGACCCTGAAGCGGCTGCGCCGGCGCGGCAATTCCATCGCCCTCGAACCCGCCAATACGCGCCACGAAACGCGGATTTTCCCGGCCGAACGGGTCAAGGTGCAGGGGCGGCTGGTCGCTTTGATGCGCCGCTACTGAGGGGCGGGGCAGACCGTCCCTTTGACCGGGCGACGCCCCGGCACGATATTCGCCGAATGGCGGTTTGGGGCAAGATCATCGGCGGCGTTGCCGGCTTCGCGTTTGGCGGGCCGGTCGGCGCGATCGCGGGCGCCGCACTCGGCCATGCCGCCGATAGCGGCGATCTCGGCGCGTTCGGCGCGCGCATCGGCCGGGCCCTGCCGCTCGATTCCGCGCGCATCGCCGCTTTGCTCGGCCGGCGCGAGCAGGTGTTCGCGATCGGCGTGACGGTGCTCGCCGCCAAGCTCGCCAAATGCGACGGGGCGGTGAACCGCGCCGAGATCGATGCATTCAAGCGCCAGTTCCGCATCGAGGACGCGGCGGTGCCGATGATCGGCAGGTTGTTCGATCAGGCGCGCGACGACGCTGCCGGATTCGAGCCCTATGCAAGGCAGTTGGCCGAGAGTTTCGCCGATAATCTGGTGATACTCGAACAGGTGCTCGGCGCGCTGTTCGCCATCGCCCGCGCCGATGCGTCGATCAATCCCCGCGAGACCGATATGCTGACCCGGATCGGCGCGATCTTCGGGCTCGACGCCGCCGCGCGCGCCCGCGCCGCCAACCCGTCGGGCCATGCGCAGGTCGAGGAAGATCCGTACGCCGTGCTCGGTATCGCGGCGAACGCGCCGAACGCGGCAATTCGCGCCCATTGGAAGCAGCTCATGCGGGAAAATCACCCGGACCAGCTCGCCGCGCGGGGCGTGCCGCCGGAATTCGCGGCACGGGCGACCGAGCGTGTGGCACGGATCAACGCCGCCTATGACCGGATCAAGCGCGAGCGGGGTTTATGACGTCGCCCAATCAGGATGCGCGACCCGGCAACGCGCCGATCGACCATCTCGTGCTGCATTATACCGGGATGCAAAGCGCCGAAGCGGCGATTGCCCGGCTGTGCGATCCCGCCGCGAAAGTTTCGGCGCATTACGTGGTGGCGGAGGACGGCACGATCCATGCGCTGGTCCCCGAAAACCGCCGCGCCTGGCACGCCGGGGTGAGTTTCTGGCGCGGCGCGCGGGCGCTGAACGACCGCTCGGTCGGCATCGAGATCGTCAATCCCGGCCATGAATTCGGCTATCGGCGGTTTCCTGCCGCGCAGATGGCGGCGGTCGCATCGCTGTGCCGCGCGATTCTCGCGCGCAACCCGATCCCGCCGCGCAATGTGGTGGCGCATTCCGACATCGCACCCGACCGTAAGCAGGACCCCGGCGAGCTTTTCCCGTGGTCCTGGCTGGCGGAGCAGGGGGTGGGGTTCTGGACCGGCGAGGTTGCCGCGCCGGGCGATCTCATGGCCGATCTGGCGGCGATCGGCTATGATATGTCGCTCGACCCTGCTGTCGTGGTTGCGGCATTTCAACGGCGTTTCCGGCCCGCGCGGGTCGATGGCATCGCCGACGCCGAAACCGCCGGCCGGGCGGCGGCGATCCGGGAATTGGTGGAAGCGGCTTGTGTTTTTATATAAAAACTATATAGATTCTGGACGAAGGAGAGTGCCATGGCGGTTACCAGTTTCGATGTCGATGAACGGACCGCCAATGCCATCTTGGAGTTGCGCGGCACGTTCGGGGTCAAGACCAATGCGGCGGTGATCCGTAAGGCGCTGGCTCTGGCTCAGGTGGTCAGCCGGGAAGCGACCGAGGATCACACCATCACCGTTACCGGCAAATCCGAGCCGATCAGGATCAGCCTGGATCGATAAGCACCTTGGGCGGTAAGCGAGGTCTGGGGTGAGCGAGGCGGCCGGGGTATTCGACGTACCCATTGACCCGCCCTATTCGATCGTCGAAGAAGACTGAGCCAGACGGTTGGACGGCCGCTGTTCCGGGCAACCGGGGCAGAGGAAAGTCCGGGCTCCACGGAAACACGGTGCCGGCTAACGGCCGGCGGGGGCGACCCCAGGGACAGTGCCACAGAAAACAAACCGCCCGCGCGCTTCGGCCCGCGGGCAAGGGTGAAACGGTGCGGTAAGAGCGCACCGCGCCTCCGGTAACGGGGGCGGCAGGGTAAACCCCACCGGGAGCAAGACCGAATAGGGATGACCGGCGGCGTGAGCATCATGGCCGCGAGGGCGTTTCCGCCCCGTCATCCGGGTTGGTCGCGCGAGGCGCGCAGCGATGCGCGTCCCAGAGGAATGGCCGTCCAGCATCCTCGGATGTGGACAGAACCCGGCTTACAGACCGTCTGGCACTTGTTTTTCGAGAGCAGAACCATCGCCGTCTACGCGTGATCGCACGCCAGATTACAGACCGCCGCATCGAGTTCGATCTGGACCGTCGTATGATCGATGCCGAACCGATCATGCAGCGCCTCGGCGAGGCGCGCGACGAATCCATCGCCCGGATGGCCGGCGGGCGTGACCAGATGCAGGGTGAGCGCGGTTTCCGTGGTGCTCATCGGCCAGATATGCAGATCGTGCACCGCTTCGACTTCGGGCAGCGCCAGCACGTAATCCCGCACCGCCTCCGGGGTGATGCCGCGCGGCACTGCATCCATCGCGAGCCCAGCCGATTCCCGCAGCAATCCCCAGGTGCCGGCCACGATCACCCCCGCGATGGCGAGGCTTGCAAGCGGGTCGAGCCGTTCCCAGCCAGTGAGGAGAATCGCCGCACCCGCGATCACCACGCCGAGCGAGACCAGCGCGTCATAGGCCATATGCTGGAACGCGGCGCGGATGTTGAGATCGCCCTTGCGGCCCGAGGCGAACAGCAGAGCGGTCGATCCGTTGATGACGATGCCGGCGGCGGCGACGATCATGACGATGAGCGTGCCGACCGGCTCCGGCGCGACCAGCCGGCGGACCGCCTCGACCGCGATCGCTCCCACCGAGACGAGCAGGATCACCGCATTGACCAGTGCTGCCAGAATCGTGCCGCGGCCGAGTCCGTAGGAATACCGCGCCGACGGCGCGCGGCGGGCCAACGCGGCGGCGGCCCAGGCCATCAGCAGGCCGAGCACGTCGCCCAGATTATGGCCGGCATCGGCGATCAGCGCCATCGAATGAGCGGCGATCCCGGCAATCACCTCGGCGATCACGAAACCGGCGTTCAGGGTGGTGCCGACGGCGAAGGCGCGGCCGAAGCGCGCCGGCGCATGGCTATGGCCGTGATCGTGGCCATGGTCGTGATGATGATGGTCGTGGTCGTGCGCCATGAAAACTCCTGCTTCGGCTATACTAAGCCGAATCGATCCGATGATCGATAAATTTGCCTGCGCAATAAAACGCTATTTAATGCCGGGTAAGAATTTGTGTCATTCCATACGAAATCTTCCATGCACAATTTCGTTCCATTGCATCGGCGGTTTTGCCAAAACCTTGTTTTTGCGCGACACGACACGGTTCGGCGACCGTGCCTGCGATTTGCGGTGCGGCATCGCCTGGACGGGACGGTCGTTCATTGTTCGGTGGCCTGCTTATTCCTGAAGTTCAAGCAACGATCTTCAGGGCAGGGCACCAAAGGGGGGATTTCATGTTGGGCCGTATTCCGGTCCGATCGCGCATCCGCATTCTGCTCATCGTCCTGATGCCGGCGGTGGTTTCTTGCGCCTATGCGCAGGCGGTGCCGCGTATGCCGGTCGCTGTGCCGCGAGCCACGCAATATCGCACGACCATCGAGGTTTCCGGGCAGATCGCGGCGATGAAATCGGCAACGCTCGCCGCACAGCGCGCCGGTGTGGTGCGCGCGGTGCTGTTTCATTCGGGCGAGCACGTCGTCAAGGACGCCGTTCTGCTCCGCATGGACGATGCGGTGGAACAGGCGCAGGTCGCGCTCGACCGCGCCAAGCGCGACGAGGCCGGCCGCACGCTGGCGCGCGACCGCAAACTGCGCGCGATTGCCGGCGTCTCCGAAGCGCAACTCGAAACCGATCGGGCAGCGCTTGCCGAGGCGCGGGCGCAGCTTGCGCTGGACACCGCACGCGCCGACCGCCGCACGATCCGCGCGCCCTTCGCCGGTGTGCTCGGGATCAGGCGGGTTTCTTCCGGCGATTACGTGGCGCTGGGCGCGACGATCACCACCATCACCCAGATCCGTCCGCTGCGCGTGCTGTTCGCCGTGCCGGAAACCGAGTTGGACGGGATCGCGCCCGGCGATGGATTCCGGTTCGCCATGCCGGTCGGCGGCGGACTCGACCATGACGGGCGGATCACCGCCCTCAGCCCCGCGCTGAACGGCAAGACCCGCGCGCGCATGGTCGAGGGGCGGATCGCCAACACCTCGGACGCGCTGCTGCCCGGCGCCTTCGGCGTGGTGAGCATCGCGACCGGCACGCCGGTGGCGGCGCTCAGGCTGCCCGCGACATCGATCGATTACGGCCCGCTCGGCAGCTTCGTCTATGCGGTCGATCGCAAGGGCAAGGCGTCGGTGGTTCACGCCGTCTATGTTCATGTGCTTTCGACCCAGGGCGCGGTCGCGACGGTCGCGGCGAAGGGGCTGCCGGCGCTCGGCGCCGTGGTGGCGATCGGCGGGTTCAAACTGCACGACGGCGAAACGATCACGCCGATCGGACCGGCGGCGCCGGTTCAGGCCAGCCGCGCGGCGAAACCGGGACGTGCGGCGGAGCCGGGCGGCCAATCATGACCGCGCCCGAGGAGCGTTCGAGCCCCTGGGCGAAACTGCTGCGCCACCCGATCCTGGTCGGGCTGGGCGTCGCGGCCCTGATGCTGTTCGGCGCGATTTCGCTGCTGACCCTGCCGATCCGGCCGAGTCCGCCGATTCCGGCCAATCGGATCAAGATCGAAACCCGCTATCCCGGCGCGTCCGCCGCCGTGGTCAACCGTTTCGTGACGATTCCCACCGAGGCGAGCGTCGCTTCGGTGAACGGCGTGGCCTACGTCACCGGCACCTCGCGCGAAGGGGTTTCCAAAATCCGGGCCTTCCTCGGCGGCGGCGTCGATCCCAACACGGTGTTTGCCGAAGTGCTTTCGGCGGTGAACGCCGCGCGCAACGATCTGCCGAGCGCCGCGCGGCTGCCGCAGGTCGCGCTGATCGGGCGGTCCAGCGCCAATCAGGAACTCAACGTCGCCGCCCTGTTCGCGCCGGGGATCTCGGAGACCGCCGTTACCCGCTATCTGAAAACCGACGTGATCCCGCGCCTGGAAACCGTGCCCGATATCGGCCCGGTGCATGTGTTCGCACCCTCCCCGGCGATCCGGGTTTCGATGAATCCGGCGCGGATGACGGCCTTGGGGATCACGCCGGGCGAAATCGCCGCCGCCCTCGCGAGCAACGCGAGCCTCTCGGCGGCGGGCAGTCTGCGCAACGCGGCCGGCGTCATCCCGGTCGAGGCGCGGCCGGGCCTCGCCACGATCGGCGATTTCCGGCGGATTCCGATCGTCACCCGCTCGGGCGTGACCATTCCGCTCTCGGCGGTCGCGGTTGTGGCGCTCGGCCCGCCATCCGACACGTTCGAGAACTGGTGGGCCGGGCGCAAATCGGTCTATCTCGCGGCGGGCGTGGCGCCCGGCGGCAACATCATCCAGGTATCGCGCGATTTCCGCCGGGTGCTGACCCAGATCCGCACCACCACGCCGCCGGGGCTGAAACTGTCGCTGATCTACGACCAGTCGATCAGCATCCTGCGCAGCCTGCGCGATCTCGGCTTCACCCTGCTGATCACCATCGCGCTTGTCGCGCTGATCGTGCGGCTGTCGCTGGGCACCATGCGCGCCGCCGCCGCGCCGTTCCTGGCGATCATCCTGTCGCTGCTCGGCACCGCGATCGTGATGCACCTGCTCGATCAGAGCCTCAATCTGTTCACCATCATCGCGCTGGTGCTCGCGGTGGGGCTGGTGGTGGACGACGCGATCGTCGTGGTGGAGGACATTTTCCGCCGGATCAACGAGGGCGAAACGCCGCTTGATGCCGCATCGGCGAGCGTGACGCGGCTGGCCCCGGTTCTGGCGGCGATTTCCTCGACACTGGTGGTCGCGTTCCTGCCGCTGGTGTTTCTGCGGGGGCTCACCGCCGCGCTGTTCCGCCCGTTCGCCACCGTGCTGATCACCGCCTTCCTGTTCTCGCTCGCGATCGCGCTGACCGTGGTGCCGCTGATCGCGCTCTGGGCCGGCCGGCACTCGACCCGCGAAGGCCATACTGGTCCGATCGACCGACTGCGCGACATTTATGTCCGGCTGCTCAAGCCCACCCTCGCCCATCCGGCCCTGATCGTCGCCATCGCCGCAATCCTCGCCGGCTTCAGCGGATTTCTCTACGCCCGCGCGCCGCGCAACCTCACCCCGGCGGCCGACGGACTCTCGGTCAATATTTTCGCCCCCGGCCCCTACGGCTCGTCGATCACCTATCTCGAGGGACAATACCGCGCGATCCAGGCGGTGCTGGACCGGCTGGAACCGGGCGAGCCCGACTGGATGGTCGCCGACGAGAATTATCACGGGCTGTTCGGCGGCTATACGTTCGACACGCCGGACCAGGCGCTGCGCGCGACCAGAATTCTCGGCGCAGCACTCGGCAAGCTGCCCGGCGTGAAAGCCTATGTCACCGAAAATAACGGCCTGCCGGGACTGAACGGCTTGCCGATCGACGTGCTGATTTCCGGCCAGAAAAGCTACGGGCATCTGCTCGGCCTGGCGCAGAAAGTGATCGACGCGGGCTATGCGAGCGGAAAATTCGACTTCCTGCAAGCCTCGCCCGGAGCCAGCCAGCCGCAATACGCGATCTCGATTCGCCGGCGTCTCGCCGCCGCGATCGGTATCCCGGCCGCCTCGATTGGCGGCGCCCTCGCCGATTCGCTGTCGGGCGCGACCGTCGGCCATGTCAGCCTCGGCCACACCACGCTCGATGTGATCCCGACCGGACCGCGCACCCTGTCGGCCGCCGGCATCGGCACCTATGCCGTGCGCAACGCCAAGGGCACCCTGATCCCGCTCGCCGATGTCACGCGCATCGGCCTGCGCCAGCGGCCCAATGCGATCGGCTCGTGGCAGGGTCTGCCCACCGTGACCATCCAGGGCGAACCGAAGCTCGGCGTGTCGCTGTCCGATGCGCTCGCCACCCTGCACGGCGCCTTTGTCAGCCAGCACCCGCTCGGCCTGTCCTTCGGCTATGCCGGGCCGTCCGCCACCTTCCGCCGGTCGCAACGCGAGAACAATCTGCTGTTCCTGATGGGCTTCGCCGGCCTGTTCTTTCTGCTCGCCGGCCAGTTTCGCTCCCTGCGTGACCCCTTCGTGGTGATCACCACCGTGCCGCTCGCAAGCCTCGGGCCGCTCGCGCTGGTCGCCGTCGGCGGCGCGACCCTCAATATCGTCACCGAAATCGCGCTGCTCGCGGTCTGGGGGCTGATCGCGCGGCAGGGCATATTGTTCGTCCAGGTCGCCCACGAACGCGCGCGCGGCGGCCACACCATCGCCGAAGCCGCCTGGGAGGCCGCGCGCCTGCGCTTCCGCCCCATCCTGATGATCACCCTAGCTTTGGTCGGCGGCGCTGTCCCGCTGATGCTCGCCAACGGACCCCAGGCGGTCATCCGCTACGATATCGGCGCCATCCTCGCCACCGGCATGGCATCAGGCTTCGTCCTGTCGCTGTTCGCCGTCCCCGCCATGTATTGCCTCCTGCACGGACGCACAGCGCCCGCCACTGCCGGCAATCCATGACAACCGATCGCAAGCCCTGGGGCTCCACCCCAGACCCCGCCAGAGGCGCTGCCTCTGGACTCCGCCAAAGGCTGAGCCTTTGGAATCCCTTATATCGACTTATGGCAGGCGGGGCTGGCGGTTGCTCGGAATGCGCATTGGCCCCGCCTGCCATAAGTCGACGCAAATCGGTTCTAAGGGCTAAGCCCTTAGTGGGGGTTCAGGGGGCAAAGCCCCTTGATGGGGTGCGGGGTGAAACCCCGCGACTTTTGGGTCGGCTTGGCGTGGTTGTCGGCTGCGGCGCGGCACTCGCCGGCTGTGCGGTGCCGATCAAGCCGGTGGTGACGGGTGCGGCGCCGGCGGGATATGTGCGGGGCGAGGTTCCGGCGGGTATGGTGCTGACGGCGGCGTGGTGGCGTGGGTTCGGCGATCCGGCGCTGGACCGGCTGGTTGCCGAGGGTGAGCGGTGCAGCCCGACGATCGCGGCGGCGAATGCGCTGGTGGCCGAAGCGCGCGCCAATGCGGCGGCGGCGAACGGGGCGTTTCTGCCGCAGGCGGGGCTGAACCCGACGGCGACGCGCCAGAAATATTCCTCGGTGCCGTTCGGTTTTCCGGCTTTCACGATTTATCAGTTGACCGGCACCATCACCTACAATCCCGGCTTGTTCGGCGCGCGGCATTACGCATTTCGCAACGGCGCGGCGCTGACCGCGTATCAGCGCGCGACGGCGGCGGCGGCGCGGCTGACCTTGGCCGACAATATCGTGATCGCGGCGATCACCGAGGCGGGGTTGGACGCGCAGATCCGCACCGACGAGGCGATTGCGGCGAGCGAGAAGCGGCTGCTGAAATTGCTGTCCGGCGAGTATACGGCCGGGGCGATCGCGCGTCTGCCGGTATTGCAGCAGCGCGCCCAGTATCAGGCGACCCTGGCGGCGCTGCCGGCGCTGCTGGGTCAGGCGAGCGCGGAGCGTCATGCGCTGGCGGTGCTGACCGGAACGCCGCCGGCGGAATTTTCCGGCGGGCGGTTCCGGCTCGCCGATTTCGCGCTGCCGCCCGATCCGCCGGTCGCGGTGCCGTCGGTTCTGGTCGCCGGGCGGCCGGACATCGTGGCGGCGCGGGCGCTGGTTTCGGCCGATCACGCGGCGGTGGGTCAGGCAGTGGCGGCGCTCTATCCCAACCTCACTTTGTCGGCGCAGGGCGGCTATGGCGCCGAGACGTTCAACACGCTGTTCCAGCCCGGCTCGACCCTGTGGACCCTGGCCGGATCGCTGCTCGCGCCGGTGTTCGACGGCGGGGTGCTGCACGCCCACGAGCGCGCGGCGCAGGCGGCGCTTGCCAATGCGCTCGCGACCTATCGCGGTACGGTGCTGACCGCGTTCCGGCAGGTTGCCGACGGGTTGCGCCATGTCGAGGACGACCGCGCCTCGGTGCGCGAAAGCCGGGCGGCGGCGGCCACCGCCGACTCGGCCTATCGGCTCGCGCGCCAGCAATTCCGCCTGGGTGCTGCCGATTACAACACGGTTCTGGGCGCCGAGATCACCTGGCGGCAGGCGCAGCTCACCGCCGTCGGGGCGGCCACCCAGCGCCTGCTCGACATTGCCGCCTTGCGTGCCGCCCTGGCTGGCGAAACCCACCCCTACGATTAGGAATTTTCCCGGTTTTCGGCTATAAGAAAGGCGTTTCCCCATCTTTGGAGCGCTTATCCGGCATGACCCAAAACACTGCCTCGTCCGCCCTGCCCAAAATCGAGGATGCCGCACCGTCCGAGCCGGATTCCGCTTACGATGCCGCCTCGATCAGCGTGCTGCGCGGGCTCGATGCGGTGCGCAAGCGGCCCGGCATGTATATCGGCGATACCGATGACGGGTCCGGCCTGCATCACATGGGGTTCGAGATCATCGACAATGCGGTCGATGAAGCGCAAGCGGGCTTCGCCGACCGGGTCGATGTTGTGCTGAACGGCGATGGTTCGATGACCGTGACCGACAATGGACGCGGCATTCCGACGGACATCCATGCCGAGGAAGGCGTCTCCGCCGCCGAAGTCGTGCTCACCAAGCTACACGCGGGCGGAAAATTCAACCAGAATTCCTACAAGGTTTCCGGCGGTCTGCACGGCGTGGGGGCGGCGGTGGTGAATGCGCTGTCCGAATGGATGGAGGTGCGGATCTGGCGCGAGGGACGCGAGCATTTCATTCGCTTTCAGAATGGCGAGGCGGTCGCGCCGCTGCGCGTGGCTGGCGAGGTCGATCACCCGACCGGCACCGAGGTGATGTTCAAGCCCTCGGCGGAGACCTTCACCCGCACCGAGTTCGATTTCGGCGTGTTCGAGCGCCGACTCCGGGAATTGGCGTTTCTCAATTCCGGGCTGGCGATCAGCCTGCGCGACGAGCGCCATACCCCGGTGCAGGAGGCGAATTTCTGCTACAAGGGCGGACTGGTGGAATTCGCCAACTGGCTGGATCGCGCGAAAACGCCGATCTTCAATCCGCCGATCACCGACTACAAGACCGATGCGGCCGGCGGCATCCGGGTCGAGTTCGCGCTTGCCTGGAACGAGACTTATCACGAGACGATGCTGTGCTTCACCAACAACATCGTGCAGCGCGACGGCGGCACGCATCTCGCCGGTTTCCGTTCCGCCCTGACCAGGGTGGTGTCGAAATATGCCGAGACGACCACTAAGAAGGACAATCTGTCGCTCAGCGGCGAGGATATGCGCGAGGGTCTGACCGCGGTTTTGTCGGTCAAGGTGCCCGACCCGAAATTTTCCTCGCAGACCAAGGACAAGCTGGTGTCCTCCGAGGTTCAGCCGATCGTGCAGGCCGCCGTGGCGGACGCGCTGGAGCACTGGTTCGAGACGCATCCCAAGGAAGGCAAGCTGATCGTCCAGAAGGTGATGGATGCGGCTTCGGCGCGCGAGGCGGCGCGCAAGGCGCGCGAACTGACCCGCCGCAAGGGTGTGCTCGATGTCTCGACCCTGCCCGGCAAGCTCGCCGATTGCCAGGAGCGCGACCCGGCGAAGAGCGAGATTTTCATCGTCGAGGGCGATTCGGCGGGCGGTTCGGCGAAACAGGGCCGCGACCGCAAGACCCAGGCGATTTTGCCGCTGAAGGGTAAGATTCTAAACGTCGAGCGAGCGCGGTTCGACCGGATGCTGGGCAGTGCCGAAATCGGCACGCTGATCACCGCCCTCGGCACCGGTATCGGCCCCACCGATCCCGACCAGGGCGGGTTCGACATCGGCAAGCTGCGCTATCATCGCATCGTCATCATGACCGACGCCGATGTCGACGGGTCGCATATCCGCACGCTGCTGCTCACCTTCTTCTTCCGCCAGATGCGCGACCTGATCGAGCGCGGGCATCTCTACATCGCCCAGCCGCCGCTGTATCGTGCCAAGCGCGGCAACGAGGAGCGCTACCTCAAGGACGACGAGGCGATGGAGGCCTATCTGCTCGACCGCGCGCTCGCCGAGGCGCGGATCGACGGCATGGACCTCGCCGCCGAACTGCCGTTCCTGCGCGAGGCGGCGCATCGGATCGCTGATATGGCACGGGACATGCCTGTCGCTTATGTCGAACAGGCGGCGATCGCCGGGCTGCTGGGTACCGAGCCGGAACGCACGGCCGATCGGGCGCCCACACTTGCCGCCCGGCTCGACGCGATTTCGGCGCCGACCGAGCGCGGCTGGATGGTCGCCGTCGATGCGCACGGCATCACCATCGGACGCACGGTGCGCGGCGTTGCCGAGCGTTTCGTGCTTGGTCTCGCGGCCCTTCGGTCCGCCGAGGCGCGCTGGCTCGCGGAACGGGCGGACCGGCTCGCTGCACGGTTCGGTACTCCGCCGATGCTGCGCCAGGGCGAGGCCGAACGACCGATGCAGGGGCCGGCGAGCCTGATCGAGTCGCTGTTCGCGATCGGCCGCAAAGGGCTCTCGATCCAGCGCTTCAAGGGTCTGGGCGAGATGAACCCGGACCAGCTCTGGCAGACCACGCTCGATCCCAGCACCCGCCGCCTGCTTCAGGTGCGTATCGACGACGCCGAGGAGAGCGACCAGATTTTCTCGACCCTGATGGGCGATGTGGTCGAGCCGCGCCGCGAATTCATCGTGGGCAACGCGCTCAAGGTCGCCAACCTCGACGTGTGAATTTCCCGGACTTGCGGGATCGGCGTTCATCCGCTAATTCCCCGCCCACAGCGCGCCCGTAGCTCAATTGGATAGAGCACCAGACTACGAATCTGGGGGTTAGGAGTTCGAGTCTCTTCGGGCGCGCCACGGTCCCACACGTCGCGAAGGATGCGCGCCATGGCCGATCCGGCTCCGGTCGATCCGAAATTGCTGGAAGTGCTGGTCTGCCCGCTCACCAAAGGACCGCTGATCTACGACCGTGCGGCCGGCGAACTGATCAGCGAGAAGGCTGGACTGGCGTTTCCGATTCGCGACGGTATCCCGATCATGCTGATCGACGAAGCCCGCACGATCGAGACATGACCGCTCCGGTGGAACCCACCGAAATCCGCCTGAAACGCGCCGAGCGCGTTCTGGAGATCGACTTTGCCGACGGATCCCGGTTTGTCCTTCCGGCGGAATATCTGCGGATCGAAAGCCCCAGCGCCGAGGTGCAGGGCCACAGCCCGGAGCAACGTCAACTGGTCGCCGGCAAAAGCGGTGTCGGAATCACCGCGCTGGAGCCGACCGGGCATTACGCGATCCGCATCGTCTTCGACGACGGGCATTCGACCGGCATCTATTCCTGGGACTATCTGCACCGGCTCGGCCGCGAACGCGAGTATCGCTGGGCGGCCTATCTGAAAGCAATCGAAGCGGCCGGCCTCAGCCGGTAATTCGAACAACAGGCAGGGGCGATACCCCTGCCCGTTGTTCGTTCTGTGCGGCGGTTATTCAGCGATGCCGTAGAGTTCCGGTTCGCCGGCGAGGATGGTCGCCTTGGCTTCCTCGGGATCGGGAATGCCGGAGTTCATCGCGATGAGCAGGATCACCACGCTGAACACGATCAGGATGATCGAGGCGGTGATCTGGTTGAGGGTGTCGGTGCCGCCGGTCAGCGCTTTCGGCCCGAGATAGGTGATCAGCCACATGCCGAAGAAATACGGCGCCAGCCACCACGCGCCGCGCCAGTGCAGGTTCCTCAGCCCGACCCCGGCGATCGCTTCATACCCGATATAGATGATCGAGAAGCCGAGGATCAGTTCGAACAGGAAATTGTCGGTCGAAGCGCCGCTCCAGAAGATGATGAAGTTCGAGATGATGAAGGCGATGTAGGAGATGGCCGTGCCACCGGCGAGCAGATAGGGCCGCTTGTAGCGCTCGACCGGCATGGTCTTGCGCAGGGTCAGCAGCACGACCGGGCCGGTGCCGTAGGACAGCACGGTGGCTGAGGAGATGAAGGTGACGATGCCCTGCCAGGAGGGGAACGGTGCCAGGAACAGCAGGCCGACGAAGAAGGTGACGATGACGCCGACGATCGGCACCCCCGCGACCGACAGGCGGGCGAAGGTCTTGCCGCCGACCAGCCCTTCCTTGCCGGTGGCGAACAGGACGCGGGCGGTGGTGGTGAAATAGATGATGCCGGTGCCCGAGGGCGAGATGAAGGCGTCGATATAGAGCAGCACCGCGAGCCAGCCCATGCCGATCAGCGAGGCAAGCCCGGCGAACGGACCGAACGCGCCCACGAACGTCACCTTGGCCCAGCCGTTCGCGAGGTCGGACGGGTGAAGCGCGCCGATCATGGCGATCTGCAAACCGCAATAGACGATGAACCCGATTACCACCGAGCCGACGATCGCGATCGGCAGGTTGCGTTTCGGATTGCTCGATTCGCCCGCGAGTTCCACCGCCTGGCGGAAACCGAGATAGGAGAACACGATCCCCGAGGTCGCCACCGCCGAGAACACGCCGGAGGTGCCGCCCGGCGCGAAGCCGTGGGAGGAGAAATTGCTGGCGTGGAAGCCGACGATGACGAAAACCAGGATGGTCAGGATCGGGATCGCCAGTTTCCACCAGGTCAATCCGCTATTGATCGCCAGAACCAGCTTGATCGCGAGCGTGTTGATGAAGGCAAAGATCGCCAGCAGGATCGCCGAGGCCAGGAAGCCCTTGGCGGTCAGCACACCAGCTTTGTTGATAAGGCCGGGGATATAGTTGCTCGCGTAGGTGATCACCGCCGAGGCTTCGGCCGGCGGCACCGAGGCATAGCCGAGGAACACCACGAAACTGAGAATGACGGCGAGCAGGCTGCCGTGCGAGAGTTTCGGAAAGGCGATCACCGCGCCGGCGCGCGGGAACGCGGTGGCGAGTTCGGCATAGACGAAGGAGAGCAGCAGAACCGCGATGCCGCCGATACCCCAGGCGAGGATCGCTGAGGGGCCGGCGATTTTCGCGGCGGCGAGCGGGCCGAGCAGCCAGCCCGATCCGATGATGCCGCCGAGGCTCGCGAACAGCAGCCCGATAATGCCGGCATCGCGTCGTAGTCTGGGTCCAGATCCTTCAGCCATTAGAAACTCCCCTGTTGGTTTTGTGGCGGAAGCCTAATGCAATTTTAATGCGGTTGGAAAGAGATTAAATGACGGGCATGTGATTAAGTTCCCTATACAAGCATTTTCCACGGCCTTCGGGGGCGGCGGGGGCCGGCGACGGGCACGGATCGCAGGGAAACGGCGCCGCTGACATTTCCGCTTGTTTCCGCAATGCGGCACGCCATGTCTCGAATTGCCGAACCGGCTCTGCCAACGAGGAGATCGCGATGAACGAAGACGAAATCAAAGGGACCGCCAAGGATGCCGCCGGCAAGATCAAGGACGCCGTGGGCGGTCTGGCGGGCGACGAGGAGCTGCAGGCCGAGGGCAAAGCCGACCAGATCGCCGGTAAGGCGCAAAAATTCTATGGCGCCGCCAAGGATAGCATCGGTGCCGCGGTTGATACGGCGCGGGATGCGCTGGGTCACGCAACGGCCGTTGACGATATGACCGGCACCGCCGAGAGAGTTAGCGAAAAATTCAACGAATTCGTCAGGGCGCAGCCGGTGCTGGCCATGCTTGGCACCGCCGCCGCCGGTTATGCCCTGGCCCTCCTGATCCATGGCGGCTCACGCCGCCGGTGATCGCACCGATCGCGGGCGCGCCCACAGGATCAGCAGCATCGAGACCAGCAGCGCCGCGAAGCCAAGCAAGTCGCCGCGGGTAAACACTTCGCCGAGAATCAGAATGCCGCACAGCGCGGCGGTGGCTGGCAGCAGCGCGGTGAAGGCGCCGGCCAGGCCCGCCGGCACCCGCTTCATGCCGTGATACCACAGCAGAACCGCGAACACGCTCGCGGTCAGGCTGTGAATCACGAGTAGGCCGAACACGAATGGCGTCAGTCGCACATTTTGGATCTGCGCGACGGCAAACGGGGCGGATAGCACGGCGCTCGCCGCCTGCATCCAGAAGGTCGCCTGCAACACCGGCAAGGCGCCTGCCGCGCGGCGGGCGAGCAGCGCATAGGTCGCTTCGCCGCAAACCGCGCAGAACACCAGCGCGTCGCCGAGCAGGCTGAATCCGCCGCCACCGCGCGCCAGCGCCGCCATTCCCACCGCCGCGAGACCGACCGCAAACCAGTGCCGGGGCGCGAGATGCTCGCGGAGCAGAAACGCCGCACCCAGCGCGATGACCGCGGGCAGGGTTGCAAGTACCAGCCCCGCCTGCACCGCCCCGGTGCGCGCAAGGCCGGCGAGCAGGAATGCGTTATAGGCGAGCGTGCCGAACGCCGCCTGAAGCAGCAGATTGCCGAAAATACGCCGATGCGGCACGCGCGGCAGGCGCGCAAACGGGGCGAGCAGCAGGGCGGCAAATCCGGTGCGCAGCGTGAGAATGACAAAGATCGGCAGGTGGTCCGCGAGGATCTTCAGGATCACCACATTGGCGCCGACCATCATCATGGACAGTGCCAGTTCGCCGGAGGCGAACAACATTATGGACTTCCGCCGAGGGTGAGCGGCATCAACCGGGCACGGCCAGCCGGGACGGGCAGCCGGGATCGGCGCGGTAGGGCGATTCGGCGCCGAGCATCGCCATTTCCTCGGCGATCGCCGGGCGCTCGGCGTCGAGAAACGCGGCCACCGCCTCGGCCAGTCCCGGATGCGCGATCCAGTGCGCCGAATAGGTTCGGCTGGGCAGATAGCCGCGCTGGATCTTGTGCTGGCCTTGCGCCCCGGCCTCGACCCTGGCCAGGCGATGCGCGATCGCGAAGTCGATCGCCTGATAGTAACAGAGTTCGAAATGCAGAAACGGCACGTCCTCGACCGAACCCCAGTTGCGGCCATAGAGCGCGTCATCGCCGAGCAAATTGAGCGCCCCGGCGATCGGCCTGCCGGCACGAAACGCCATCATGACCACCACGCGATCGCCGAGCCGCTCGCCGAGCAGCGGAAAGAACCGTTCGGTGAGATAGGCGCCGCCCCATTTGCGATCGACGGTGGAGAGATAGAATTCGTAAAAGGCCTGCCACTCGCGCCGGCCCAGCTCGGGGCCGCGCAGCGTGCGGATCTCCAGCCCCGCAGATGCTTCGCGCCGCTCGCGCCTGATCGCCTTGCGCTTGCGCGACGACAATGCTTCGAGAAACGCCTCGAAAACCGCATAGCGCCGATTGTGCCAATGATATTGCACGCCCAGGCGCCGCAGCCATCCGGCCTCGCCCAGCACGTTCCACTCCGCCTCGGTGCAGAAGGTCGCATGGACCGAGGAGCACTTGAGCCGGCGCGCCGAGGCCACCAGCGCCTCGGCGAGCGACGCCGGATCGAGGGATGGTGCGGTCAGCAGGCGTGGGCCGGGCACCGGGCTGAACGGCACCGCGACCTGCAATTTCGGATAATACCGCACGCCGGTGTGCTCCAGCGCGTTCGCCCAGGCATGATCGAACACGTATTCGCCGTAGGAATGGGTCTTGGCATAGGCGGGCGCCGCCGCGACCGGCACGCCGGCCTCGTTGTTGAGGACGACATGGTGCGGATACCAGCCGCTCCGCCCGCCGACCGATACGCTGTCTTCAAGCACGCCGAGGAATTCGTGGCGAACGAACGGATTGCCGCCGGCCAGCGCGTTCCACGCATCCGCCGCGATCTCGTGGATGCTCCGATGCACTGTCAGGGTGAGGTCGCGCCTGGTTGCGTCCATCGCCTCATTATGCGGGCTAGCGTCTCGATTCGGAAGTTCGCCGGTGTTGGCGAAGGCGTGGGGCGCCATATGAACAGAAAAAATAGCGAAAAGCCGGTTTGATCGCAATTTTCGGCAAGGTCGGATGGCTATGACAAGTGCTTCGTTGCAGCCGTTCCATGGAGTTGCGCGCGGTCCGGCGGCGCGGCAGAACGGCTTGTCCAAAGGAGCAGAACAATGGCCGAAAATCCTGTGCAGATCGCCGAAGCCGCGCCCGAGAAGCGCCTCATCGATTACCGCCCGCCGGCGTTTCTGGTCGATACCGTCGATCTGATTTTCGATCTCGACCCTGAGGCGACAAGCGTGCGCGCGACAATGTCGATCCGCCGCAATCCGGCGCATGGCGACGCCACCGCTCCGCTGGTGCTCGATGGCGAAGACCTGACCCTGAATGCGGTGATGCTCGACGGAGCGGCGCTCGATGCCGAGGCTTATGGCCTTACCGCGCATGGCCTGACGATTCCCGATCTGCCGGATGAATTCACGCTGGATACCGATGTCACCATCGCGCCCGCGCGCAACACCGAGCTTTCGGGACTTTATGTTTCGGGTGGGGATTTTTTTACCCAGTGCGAGGCGGAGGGCTTCCGCCGCATCACCTTCTTTCCCGACCGGCCGGACGTGATGGCGCGGTTTTCGGCGACGTTGATCGCGGAACAGAAACGCTATCCCGTGCTGCTGTCCAACGGCAACCCGGTCGATCGCGGCACGCGCGATGACGGCCGCCACTGGGTGAAATGGCAAGACCCGCACCCGAAGCCGTCCTATCTGTTCGCGCTGGTCGCGGGCGATCTTCTGTCGGTGCATGACGAGTTCATTACCGCGTCGGGGCGCAAGGTGGCGTTGGGCATCTATGTCAGGCGTGGCGACGAGGACAAGGTCGCCCACGCGATGGCCAGCCTCAAGCGCTCGATGCGCTGGGACGAGGAGGTGTTCGGACTGGAATACGATCTCGATATTTTCAACATCGCGGCGGTCGGCGATTTCAACATGGGCGCGATGGAGAACAAGGGGCTTAACATCTTCAACACCGCCCTGGTTCTCGCCCGGCCGGATACCGCGACCGATGCCGATTATCTGCGGATCGACCGGGTGATCGCTCATGAATATTTCCACAACTGGACCGGCGACCGGGTCACCTGCCGCGACTGGTTTCAGCTGTCGCTGAAGGAGGGGCTGACCGTGTTCCGCGACCAGGAATACGGCGCGGACACCACCGATGCCAGCCTGTCGCGCATCGAGGAGGTGAAACGGCTGCGCGGCTTTCAGTTCCGCGAGGATGCCGGGCCGCTCGCCCATCCGGTGCGCCCGCCCGCCTATCGCAAGATCGACAATTTCTATACCGCGACGGTGTATGAAAAGGGTGCCGAAGTGGTGCGGATGATCCGCACCATCATCGGGCGCGAGGCGTTCCGGCGCGGCATGGATATCTATATCGCACGCAACGACAATTCCGCCGCGACGATCGAGGATTTTGTCGCCGCGATGCACGAAGCCTCGGGATACGATTTCGCGCGGTTCATGCGCTGGTACAAGCAGGCCGGCACCCCTTCGGTGCATTTCGAAGGCCATTACGATAGCGGGGCGAAACGCTACATGCTGACCTTGCGTCAGGAAACCAAGGCGACGCCGGGGCAGGCGCAGAAAGAGCCGTTCGTGATTCCGGTGGCGATGGGGCTGATCGGCCCGAACGGCGACGAGATGACGACGACGCTCGCGGGCGAGACGGCAGCGCGCGAGGGCACGCGGGTTGTTCTGCTCGATGCGGCGGAACAGCAATTCATCTTCGAGGATGTCGCCGCCGAGCCGGTGCTGTCGCTGTTCCGAAACTTCTCGGCGCCGATCAGGCTTTCCGGCTATTCGCGCGCCCAGCTCGCCGCCCTCGCGGCCCACGATACCGATGGGTTCAACCGCTGGGAGGCCGGCCACGAATATGCCACGCAGATGCTGCTGGAGGCGATCTCGGCGCATCAACGCGGGGAAGCGTTCTCGCCCGATCGTGGTCTGCTCGATGCGATGGCATCGGCGCTGGCCCAAGCCGAAGCTGCTCCCGCCCTTACCGCCGAGATTCTGACGCTGCCCGGTAAGGCCGTGCTCGCCGACCGGATGGCGGTGGTCGATCCGCTGTCGATCCACGTGGTACGCGAGGCGGCGCGAACTGCGATCGGGGCGCATCTGCACGGGCGTTTCGCGATGCTCTATCGCGATCTCGATGATAGCAGTACTTTCGGTATCGATCCTGCCAGCATCGGTCGCCGTGCGTTGCGCAATACCGCCCTCGCCTATCTGATGGCGGCGGACAAAAAGACGGCGATGCCGTTGGCGCTTGCCCAGTTGCGCGCCGGCCGCACCATGACCGAGGCGCTGGCGGCGCTCGCCATGCTCGCCGATACCGCAACGCCGGAACGCGACGCCGGCCTCGCCGAGTTTCATGCAAAATGGCAGGGCGAGGCGCTGGTGATCGACAAATGGTTCGCGATTCAGGCGCGCAGTGCCGCGCCCGACACCATCGCCCGCGTCGAGTCGCTCGCATCACATCCCGATTTCGACCTGAAGAACCCGAATCGCTACCGCTCGCTGGTGGGCGGGTTCGGGTCCAATCAATTGTGGGTCCACGATGCGAGCGGCGCCGGCTATGCCTTCATGACGCGCATGATCGTCGATGTGGACAAGGTCAATCGCAGCATCGCCGCGCGCATGATCGAGGTGTTCGCTGACTGGAAACGCTACGACGCAGCCCGGCAGGCGAAGCTGCGCGCAGCGCTCGACCGGATTCTCGCGACCGAGGGATTGTCGGACAACACGCGGGAAATGGTCACCCGCTCCCGCGCCGGCTGATTGTGCGCGGGAGCGTTTTGGGCGCGAGAGATGGAGGCAATTCACTCAATTTTAGGTTGAATAGGCCGTCTTGTGCGTCTATGCTGGCCAGTACCAACCGTTTCGGATTGTTTTCCGATGAAATTTCAGCGCCCGTGGATGATCTTGTCCGTCGCAGCCATGCTGGTTTGCCAGAACGCCGCGTGGGCCGGGGCGTACCAAGGGGTTTTCACCGGCGTGTTCTACGGCCAGGGCGAGGGTTGCTGGGGCGGGTTGTTCGTGCGGACCAAAACCATCGCGTGGAATGCCGACCATTTCACCTGCCGGCGCACCACCTACACCATCATCGCCAAGGACCTGCACACGCCGTTCAAGGACTACGATCATATCGTGTTCAAGCTTGACCATGTGAACAAAGGCTGCCTGTTTCCCTATATCGGGCTGTATTATTATCTGCCCGCGGATGAAGCCGGGCATGATGGTAAAGTGCTAGCTGGACGTTGGTTATATTATGATTGGGTCGTGGTTGGTTTTGAAAATTACAAACAATACAAAACGTTCCCTTATAGAGGTTTCATGGATGACACGATCCACATCGATCCAATGACCCTAATGTATTGCGACCTGCCCTACGGGGGGAAACCGTTTCCGTACGGAAAGCCTCTTTTTGGTCCCTAACCGGGACTTGTTGAGCTGTTGACAACAACTTTAAGTTAATGTATATAACATCATTCCCTTTCGCAGAGTCCGACGTGCCACAAAAAGTCGATCAAATGATCATCCCGCCCTTTCCGAAATCCGAGCCTGCTCGTTCGTTCGCCGTCGAGGATGTTGGAAAGATCGAGAGTGATATGATAGCCGCGCAAAACGCGCCCGATCCGGCCCGCACGCTGTCGTGGAGCGTGCATGACCGCGACATTCAGAGCATCGTATCTGACTATAATAACTAACTGCGGGGTGCGTCCGGCTATATCTCACTGGACTGGCGCCTGATCAAGGCGATGCTCTGGACTAAGACCGGGCCGTATGCGCGACAGGATTTATGGAACACACAACCCATGCAGTCAGCCAACCCTCACGACCCTGGCTGGGGCGACATGATGCGGCACGGAGACAGAATGGCCCTGATCGTGCCGCCGAATTTGCGCAACGCCGTCGCGTCGCCCAATTTCAACGCCAGAGATAATATCGCCACAGGGGTTTGGCTATCTGCTTTACCGCGCGGCGGAGTTCGGCCAGAAGACGGTGATCGACAAAAAGGACGTCAAGACCGTCACCGTCGAACGTGGGGACAGCCTCTATGCCATCGCCCGGCGCGTGGGCACCACCGAGCAGGTGCTGCGGGACCTGAATCGTCACACGCCGCTGTTTCCGCTCAAAATTGGAACGAAGTCGACCTATTCTCCGGCCAAGATCGTCACCGTCATCACCGGGTGACAATCGATCGACCCGCAAAGCACCTACCGGCTCTATAATGCCAACGGCCGCGGCGCTTATGGTGACGAGGTGCAGTTCTTGTATGAGCTGATCAAGAAAAACAAAATTCTGAATTAGGCGTTATGGCTATGCTGGATCGCCACGCGGGGTCGTTCAAAGCCACATCGTTCCGAAAATCCGACCTCGATCGGCGGGATGCCTGAGAAGGGTCAGAGGTAAAATCTCACAATCGTGAAATTTGAGTCGGGGCATTGCCAGAATCATTAGCCATGAAAATCAATAAATTTCACAAAAATTGACGAAGAAGAAATTTTAGGCTTGCCAAGCCGCCTGAAAAATTTCATGGTAATGAAATCAAAACCGCAAGTTCAGGGGGCCAGAATGAACGTCGTGGAAGCTCTCGTCCAGGATACCGTGCCGGCGCCGGTCGCGACCCTGCCGGCCAGCGCCTATCGCAGCCAAGCCGTGTTCGAGCAGGAGCGCGCGCAGATTTTCACCCGCCAATGGGCGCTGTTCACCTGGGCAGAGCAACTCGCCGAACCGGGCAGCTACGTCGCCGCGACGGTAGCGGGGCTCCCCGTGCTAGTGCTGCGCGATGCCGCCGGGCAACTGCGCGGCTTTCACAATGTCTGCCGGCACCGGGCGGCGATGCTGGTCAAGGAGGGTGCGGGACGCTTCAAGGGTGCACTGGTCTGCCCCTATCATACCTGGAGCTACGGGCTCGACGGCCGCTTGCGCCGGGCCACCGGCTTCGGACCAGGCGCCGAAACGATCGATCCGTGCGAGACGAGCCTGTTCGGCATCGCGGTCGAGGAGTGGCGCGGCCTCGTTTTCGTGCGCATCGCCGCCGAAGGCCCGGCGCTGGCCGACTGGCTCGGCGCAATCGTACCGATGGCCGCGCATTACCCGCTGGAGCAGCAGCATTTCTTCATGATGAAGGAGCGCGAGATCGAGGTGGACTGGAAAGTCTACGGCGAGAATTATCTGGAATGTTACCATTGCCGTGCGCTGCATCCCGGCCTGTGCGCCTCGCTCGACATCGACCGTTATACGATCGACGTGCATGACAGCGACCAGTTCTTTCATCTCTATGGCCCGAAACGAGACGGCGGTCTGACCGAAGGACTGTATTTCTACAAATTCCCTTTTCTGATGCTCAATCTTTACGAATGGGGTAGTTCGATCGCGACGGTCGAACCCTTGGCGGCCGGGCGGATGCGCCATGTCAACTGGTATTTCTTCACCGATGTTAGTCCCGAGCGCGCCGACGCTAACCGCGAGAGCGCCGAATGGTCGGCGCAGATCGTCAGCGAGGACATCGACATGGTGCTGGGCGTGCAACGCAACCTCAATGCGGGGATCTACCGGCACGGCGTGCTGTCGCCGCAGCGGGAGCATGCCGTTGCGGCGTTTCAGAATATGGCCCGCGCCGCGCTGGCGGGCACGCCAGAAGCGGCTCATCTGCGGGTCGCGCCATGAGTGGTGCGGACCAGGCGAACACGTTCGACGCCGTTGTGATCGGCGCCGGGCATAACGGGCTCGTCTGCGCGAACTATCTGGCACGGCGCGGCATGAAGGTGATGGTGCTCGAACGCCGGGATGTCATCGGCGGTGCGGCAGTGACGGAGGAAATCGCGCCGGGGTTCCGCGCCTCGATTTTTTCCTATCTGATGAGCCTGCTGCATCCGCGCGTCATCCGGGATTTCGACCTGAAGCGGCACGGGCTGGAAATCCTGCCATGTTCGGACATGATCTCGTCGGTCTCCTACGACGACTACATCCTGTTTTCCGATGACATGGCGAAGACGCAGGCGAGCTTCGCCAAGTTCTCGACGCATGACGCCGAAATCTACCCCGCCTTCGACGCCTATCTGCAGGAAGCGACCAAAATCGTCAGGAAACTACTGTTCGAAACCCCGGTCGATCCGGTGGGAAAAAGCTGGCGCGGCCTGAGGGAATCGGCTGGCCTGCTCTGGCGCTACCGGCGCATCGGCCGCAAGCTCTATCGCCTGGTCGATCTGCTCACCATGAGCGCCTACGACTATCTGCGTGAGTGGTTCGAGGACGACCGCATCATCGCCGTGCTCGCCTATTACGCGTCGATCGGCACCTTCGCCGGGCCGAAATCCCCTGGCTCGGCCTACGTCATCATGCACCATGTCATGGGCGAGCATGAAGGCGCGGGCGGCTGGGGTTTCGTCAAGGGCGGGATGGGCGCGATCACCCAGGCGCTGGCGAGCTACGGCCGCACGGTCGGCGTGCAGATCCGCACCGGCGCTTCGGTGCGCCAGATCAGCGTGACCGGCAATCAGGCGCGGGAGGTGATCACCGAATCGGGCGATACCTACCGCGCGCGCGTCGTGGTCAGCAACGCGAGCGCGAAGACGCTCTATCTCAACATGCTGAACGCCGAGGATGTGCCGCCGGACGTGCTGCGCGAGGTGCGTGGCTACCGGACCTTCTCCACCGCGTTCAAGATGAACATCGCCTGCGAACGGCCGCCGCAGTACCGGATTCTGGACAAGGTGCGCCGCGACGCCGCCCTCGGGAATTTCTCCTACCCGACCTATGCGCATATCGCGCCCGACATCGATTATCTCGAACGCGCCTATGACGATGCCAAGCATGGCTGGTACTCGAAGGAACCGTTCATGACCCTGGTGACGCCGACCATCGTGGATGATTCGCTGGCACCGCCTGGAAAGCATGTGGTGAACGTGTTCGGCGGCCACGCACCCTACACGCTCAAGGGCGGCGACTGGGCCACCGAGAAGGAGAACTTCAAGAAGACCGTCCTCGATACCATCGACAATTACGCGCCCGGCTTTTCCGCGGACATCATCGCCGAGCAGACGCTGGTGCCGCCGGATATCGAGCGGATCGTCAATCTGCCGCAGGGCCATATTTTTCACGGCGAACTGGCGGCCGATCAGTTGTTCTTCCAGCGGCCGGTTTCCGGCTATGCCGACTACCGGACGCCGATCAAGGGGCTGTATATCTGCGGCTCGTCGATGCATCCTGGCGGGGGCGTATCGGGGATTCCGGGCCACAACGCGGCGCGGGAAATTCTGCGCGATGTGCGGGTGCGCCGTACCTGAAAACGGACGAAAGCCAAGGATATGAATGCGTTAGCGGAAATAACCGATCCCGACGATGCCGAGCGTGCGCTGGGGCCACTGATTCGCAACCGCCGGCAGCACCTGAAGCTCACGCTCGCCCAGGTCGCCGACCGGGTCGGGCTGTCGATCGGCCTGCTGTCGCAGGTGGAGCGGGGGCTTTCCACTCCGACGATCAGGCAGTTGCAGGGAATCGCTTCCGCGCTCGGCGTGCGGATCGGCTGGTTCTTCCAGTCGGAGGATGGCAACGAGGTCGCCGAAATCGATATCGTGGTGCGCGCGCCGAACCGCCGGAAGATCGCCTATCGTGATCTCGGGATGACCGATGAGCTTCTGGTGCCGAATCTGGACGGCAAGCTCGGCCTCCTGATGTGCCGGCTGCTGCCGGGTGCCAGCAGCGGCGGCGAGCCTTATGCGCACGAAGGCGACGAGGCGGGGCTGCTGCTGTCCGGCACGCTGGAAATCGAGGTGAACGGCCGAGTGTTCGTGCTGCACGCGGGCGACAGTTTCGCATTCCAGAGCACCAGCCCGCATCGCTACCGCAACCCCGGCGATGTCGAGGCGGTGATCGTCTGGGCGCTGACGCCGCCGAGTTTTTGAAAATTTCGGAACATCTGCTGCCGGGCGATGCGGGACGGAAATGGCCAAGGAATTTGTTAGAGAAATCCTAGAAAAATTTAACAATTCCGGCGGCCGGAAAACCGGAAGGCGGCCTCTGCCGTACGCCGGAACTCATGACCGGGACGCCATGGATTTCGGCGACCGGGTGCCAGAACTGCCGATTTCGTATCAAATTTTTCGCTTTTTGTATAGCATGTTGCTCAAACCCGAGACAAGTTTGGTGTGGGAATTGATCGTGGCGATAACATCAACTGTTAGAAGCGGGCGGCGATGGGCCGGGTTGGTTGCATGAGTTGTGCGGTGACCGGCGGACCTGCCGGTTCATCTGAAAAATGCCGATGGAGAATTGCGATCGAACCATAACGTCCGGCAACAGGGCGGGATTGCGGAGAATTCACTGCTGAACAACGGGAGATGAAAATGTCCAAGAGAGTGATTAACGAAAATTCGGTTTATGCTAACAATTCTACCGGCCCGGAGATCAGCCGGCGACATCTGCTGCGGACCGCGGCGGTTGGATCGGTCGGCCTGGCGGCCACGGCGCTTGCCAGCCCGGTGGCCGATGCCGCGCCGGCGCCGAAGCGCGGCGGCAATCTGCGCCTTGGCATGACCGGCGGCAGCAGCTCGGACACGATCGCGGCTGACAACACCGTGACCCAGCTCGACACGCCGCGCATCATGATGCTGTTCGAGCCGCTGGTTTCGGTGGATCGCGACGGCGTGGTCGGCAATATTCTCGCCGAATCGCTGGAACCGGACAAAACCGCGCGCGAATGGACGATCCGGCTGAAGAAGGACGTCGTTTTTCATAACGGCAAGAAACTCACGGCCGCCGATGTGGCCTTTACCTTCCGCCACATCGCCGATCCGAAGAACCCGCTGCCCGGCGCCACCGCCTTGCTGCCGATCGATCTTGCGAACATGAAGGTTCTCGACGATCTGACCCTGCGCGTGCCGATGAAAATTCCCTATGCGGATTTTCCGGGCGGCATGTCCGCGCCTGAATATTTTGGTATCGTTCCGGTCGGCTACGATCCAAAGAACCCGGTGGGGACCGGCCCGTTCCGGTACAAGAGCTTCACGCCGGGGCAGCAGAGCGTGTTCCTGCGCAATGACAATTACTGGCGGCACGGCCTGCCCTATCTCGATGAAGTGACGGCGATCGATTTTGCGACCGAAGCGGCCGCGTTCAATGCCCTTCAAGGCGGCGAGATCGACGTGTTTTCGCAGGCGCCGCTGTCGCTGCTGAGCCAGATCCAGCCAGGCGGCCCGATCAAGGCGATGCTGTCGAAGCCGGGCCAGTGGGTACCCTTCACCATGCGGGTCGACAGGCCGCCCTTCAACGATCCGAATGTCCGGCTTGCCCTGAAATTGCTGGTCGATCGTCCGCAGATGCTTGATGTGTCGCTCAACGGCCATGGCATGATCGGCAACGACGTGTTCTCGCCATGGGACCGGGGTTTCGATAAATCCCTGGTCCGCGCGCGTGACGTCGCGCATGCGAAACATCTGTTGCGCAAGGCCGGCAAGGAGGATTTGAAGATCGAGCTGGTCACCTCCCATATCGCCCAGGGCGCGGTGCGCGCCGCACAGGTGCTGGCGGAACAGGCCAAGGCGGCCGGCGTTCATATCAGGCTGCGCAAGGTCACCACCGATGTGATGTACGGGCCCAATTATCTGAAATGGGATTTTTCCCAGGATTGGTGGAACTACAAGCCCTATCTTGCCCAGGTCGCCATGGAATTGCTCAAGACCTCGCCCTTCAACGAGACGCACTGGAACGATGCGGCCTATACCAAGCTCTACATGCAGGCCCAGGCGACGCTCGATGCCGCGAAGCGCTACGAGATCATGCACGAGATGCAGAAGATCGATTTCGAGACGGGCGGCCTGATCATTCCGTCGTTCAACGACCAGGTCGATCTGATGCGCGGCACGGTGCATGGCTTCAAGCCGAGCCGCACCGGCTATTCGCTCGGCAACTTCATGTTCGCGGAAGCCTGGATGAGCTGAGAGGAGCGGCAATGCGGCCCGTACGTGCCCATCCGTTGCGACGGTTCATCCTGCGCCGTCTGGCCCTCGGGGTGTTGACCCTGTTTCTGGTCTCGGTGCTGGTGTTTGCGGCGACCGAAGCCCTCCCTGGCAATGCCGCCAGGGCGGTGCTCGGCCGCAATGCGACACCGGCGGCGCTCGCGTCCCTGGAAACGAAACTGCATCTCGATCGCCCGGTCTGGGTGCAATACGAACTGTGGCTCGGCGGGGTGCTGAGCGGCAGGCCCGGCCGGTCCCTGGTGAACGGCGAGAAAGTGCTCGCGCAGGTGGCGCCGCGAATCCGCAATTCGGCGGTCCTGCTGACCCTGGCCGGGCTGTTCGGCGTGCCACTGGCTCTGCTCGCCGGCATCGTCGCGGCAACAAGGCGCGACGGCGCGTTCGACGCTTCGGTCTCCACAATCGCGCTCGCGCTGGCGGCGCTGCCGGAATTCGTGGTCGGCATATTTTTGGTCATTCTTCTGGCAACCACCGTGATACACTGGCTGCCGCCGGTCTCGCTGGTGCCACCGGGAACCTCGGTGCTGGCCAGGCCGCGCATTCTGGTGCTGCCGGTGCTCACCCTCATGCTGGTCATTTTTCCTTATATCTTTCGAATGATGCGCGGTTCCATGGCGGAGATTCTCGAAAGCGACTACATTGAAATGGCGCGGCTGAAAGGGCTCGGCCAGCGCCGGCTGGTGATGCTGCACGCTCTGCCGAACGCGATCGCGCCGGTGATCCAGGTGATCGCGCTGACCTTTGCCTATCTCGCGGGCGGCGTGGTGCTGGTCGAATACGTGTTCGCCTATCCCGGCATCGGGCAGGGTCTGGTCGAGGCGATTTTCGCCCGCGACATTCCGGTCATCCAGTTCGATGTCGTGGTGCTGGCCGGATTCTACGTGAGCCTCAACATCGTTGCCGATTTGCTCGCGGTGCTCGCAACCCCCCGGCTGAGGACGGCGGGATGAGCCGGCTGGCGCGCTGGTGGCCGAACACGGCAACCGGTACGATCGGAGCCATTCTGGTGCTGCTGGTCGTCGCCATCGCCTTGGTCGGACCCTTCGTCGCACCGCATTCGCCGACCAGCTTCGTCGGTGCCAGTTTCGCTCCGCCAACGGCGGCATATCCGCTGGGTACCGATGCGCTGGGGCGGGACGTCCTGTCGCGCGTGCTGTGGGGCGGCTACCGGATTCTCGGGCTTGCCGGGATCGCGACGGCGCTTGGCGTGCTGACGGGTGCGGTGATCGGGGTCATCGCCGGCTATGTCGGGGGCTTGATCGACGAGATCGTGATGCGGCTGGTCGATGTTGCGATGGCGTTCCCGCAGATCATCCTCGTGCTGCTGTTCATCAGCATCATCGGCGCCAAGCTGTGGCTGCTGACCGTGATGGTCGCGGCGGTTCACGCGCCGCAGGTTGCCCGCGTCGCCCGTGCCGCCACGCTGCGCGTGGCGCGGGAGGATTTCGTCCGCTTCGCCGAAGCGATCGGCACACCGTTTCGGCGGATCGTGGCGCGCGAGCTACTCCCCAACATCGTCGCCCCGCTGATGGTGGAGTGCGGATTGCGCTTCGCCTATTCGATCTCGCTGATCGCCGGCCTCAATTTTCTCGGCTTCGGTGTGCAGCCGCCCGCCGCCGATTGGGGGTTGATGATCAACGAGAACCGGATCGGCCTGATGGGCAATCCCTGGCCGGTCCTGGCACCCGTGCTGCTGATCGCGGTGCTGACCATCGGGATGAACCTGCTGACCGACACCCTGGCGCGCACCGAACTCGGCCACGGCATCGAAACCGGCCCGGTCACGACAAACGCGACGCCGGATATCCCGGAGCCGGAACGGTCATGACCGGCACGTCGCCCGGCAATGCCGTGCTGGAAGCGGTCGATCTCTCGGTCGCCATCGTCGGAACCACAATCACGGTGGTCGAACCGACATCGTTCTCCCTGGCGCCGGGCGAAATTCTCGGGCTGGTCGGCGAATCCGGTTCCGGCAAGACAACGCTGGGCCTCGCTTTGCTTGCCCATCATCGGCGTGGCCTGCGGCTGTCCGGCGGCCGCGTGCTGATCCGGGGACAGGATCTGCTGCGAATTCCGCCCGACCAGCTCCCCGCGCGCCGCCGCGGGCTGATCCGCTACGTTCCTCAGAATCCGGGCACCGCCCTCAATCCGGGCCTGCGGATCGGCACCCAGCTCGCGGAATGTTTCGCGACACCGCCCGCGAATGGCAACGACCATCTTCTCGCCCTGCTTGAGGATGTGAAACTGCCGCCCACGCCGGCGCTGCTGCGCGCCTATCCGCACCAGCTCTCCGGCGGTCAGCAGCAGCGCGTGGCGATCGCCATGGCGTTCGCCGAGCGGCCGCCGGTGATCGTGATGGACGAGCCGACCACCGGGCTCGATGTCACCACCCAGGCTCATGTACTGCAGACCGTGCGCCAGCTTTGCGCCCGGCATGCGGTGGCGGCGCTCTATGTCAGCCATGATCTGGCGGTGGTGGCGACCCTGGCCCATCGTGTCGCGGTGATGTATGCCGGGCGCGTCGTCGAGCTTGGCCCGACCGGCCGCGTGCTGCATCAGCCCGCCCACCCCTATACGCGCGCCCTGATCGAAGCGGTGCCGGATCTCGACCGCCGCACCGCCGTTGCCGGCATCGCCGGTCAGGCGCCGGAGCCGGCGCGCCGGCCGGCGGGCTGTGCGTTCGCCCCGCGCTGCGCCCTTGCGCTCGATGCGTGCCGCGCGGAACCGCCCGCCCTTGCCGCGATCGACACCGACCATCTGGTGGCCTGCCTGCGTCCGACATCCGGCCGATCCGCGCCGGCCCCGCCGTCGTCATCGCCGGTGCCGGGCGCCTCCGCGTTGCCGGCGCTAGAGGTGCGGAACATCTCCGCCCGTCATGGCGCCACCGTCGTTCTCCATGGCGCATCGTTCAGCGTCTCGCCGCAGACCTGCGTGGCCCTGGTCGGCGAATCCGGCTCCGGCAAGACCACGCTCGGCCAGATCATCGCCGGCCTGCATCATGATTGGGACGGTGACATTCTGCTGGGCGGTGCTCCGCTTGCCCATCGTTCCGCGCAACGAAGCGCCGCGCAGCGTTGCCACATCCAATATATCTTCCAGAACCCGTATTCGTCCTTTAATCCGCGCCGGCGCATCGGCGAGTCGATCGCCATGGCGGTGCGCGCTTTCGAATCGCCTTCCGCGAGCGATCTGCGCCGCCGGGTTGCCGAGGCGCTGGACATGGTCGCGCTGCCGCGAGAAGCGGCCAGCCGGTACCCGCATCAGCTCTCGGGCGGCCAGAGACAGCGCGCCGCCATCGCCCGCGCACTCATCACCGGGCCAAAGCTGCTGATCTGCGACGAGATCACCTCGGCGCTCGACGTTTCGGTGCAGGCGGTGATCGTCCGGCTGCTCGCCCGGTTGCAGCAGGAGCATGGCCTGTCGTTGCTGTTCATCACCCATAATCTCGCGCTGGTGCGCAGCATCGCCCAGCATGTGCTGGTGATGCATGGCGGGCGTGTCATCGAATCCGAGCCGGTCGATCAGGTGCTCGACGCGCCGCAGCAGTCGCAGACGCGCCGCCTTCTGGCCGACGCGCCCCGCTTTTCCGCCGCACCCGTTACCCTCGGGGTCGGAGACGGATGACCTTCCTACGAAACCGCGGGTAAGATCGGACTGGCGGCCCCTGCCCGACAATGATGAGCACTATGCCTACGCTATGGCCCTCTCTGGGCGGCGGCATCTTGGCAAGCGCCAGAGTTCGATTGGCGATCCGCACCCGGCAGCCTATGATCGTGTGACAGGAACCGACCCAGAGAGAGGTTAAAGGGGACGCCGTGAATCACACATGGACTTGCGGTTGCTGCGGTCGGACTTTCGACACCCTCCCGATGGACTACGGGTTTGTCGCGCCGCGTAGTTGGTTTGGACTCTCCGAAGCCGAACGCGCCACCCGAGCCAAGCTCACCGATGATATCTGCATCATTGGCGATACTGAACGCTATGTTCGGGGTTGCTTGGAAATACCCGTGTCCGCCAGTTCCGAGAGTTTGGTTTGGGGCGTTTGGGTTTCTGTATCCGAGGACAGCCTCCGCTACATCCTTGCTCGGTGGAATTCTCTGATCGCTCAAGACGAACCGCCGCGTTTTGGATGGCTCAGCACCTGGATAAACGGCTACCCGGAACCGCACGAAATCCGGTGCCACCACCGTACTCGACTCTCTGTCAGACGGCCATGAATTTCAATTGGTTAACTGACGATTTCGTAACCGGGGCAAAATCCGGGGCGGTGCTGATTTTTAGGATTCCGCCGACGTGGGATTTTGTGATTCGGTCGTGGCATGGCCGGCGGCGGCGAGGTTCCGAAGCTTTCGCGTGAGGCGCTTGAAGGGCTTGTGGCTACGCTATTGGGCAAGGTCGCGGAGCTCGAGCGCGTGGTTGTGGAGCAGCGTGAGGAGATCGCGCACCTGAAGGGGTTGAAGGGCCGTCCGGACATCAAGCCGCCGAGCCGGCCGAGCGGAATGGATCGCGGGACATCGCCGAAGGGGCGGAGGGGTAAAGGGCGCGGCAAATTCACGCCTCGGGTGAGCGTCGAGGAGCGGGTAATCGCGGCGGATGCGCCAGCTGGATCGCGCTTCAAGGGCTACGAGAGCTTTCTGGTTCAGGATCTGGTTCTGCGGGCGCGGACGATCCGCTATCGGCGAGAACGGTGGGTGACGCCGGAGGGCCAGATGGTCGTAGCGCCGCTGCCGGCGGGCGTGATTGGCCACTTCGGCCCGGAGCTGCGGCGCTTTGTGCTGATGCTGCATCATCAGGGTCAGGTGACGGCAGGCTGGGTGACAGTAGACGACACCGGCGCGAGGCATGCCGGGCGGAACGGGTTCTGCACTCATGTCGGCAATGACGATTTTGCCTGGTTCGGCCCGAACCGCAAGCGCCGCGCCTGAGACAGAATGACGTGACGGTCGAACGGGTTGCCACGCTGCTCGCCTATGCCGCACCGAAGGGCTTGCTCATCACCCGCGATGAACTCGCCGGCTGGTTGCTCGGCCTGACCGCCTATAACGACGCCGGCCGGGCGTTTTGGATCGAGGCTTTCGGTGGCCGTCCCTATCGGGTCGAGCGGGTGAAAAGCCCGGAGCCGATCATCGTGCCGCGCCTCGCCGTGGCGGTATCGGGCAGCACCCAGCCCGAAAAGCTCGCCGAAATGTTCGCCGGACCGGATGATGGCTTGCTCGGCCGGTTCATCTGGTCCTGGCCGGAGCCGCCGCCGTTCCGCCTGTCCCGCACCACGCCCGGCATCGCATGGGCGATCGAGGCGCTGGACCGGCTCCGGTTGCTCGACCTCGCCCCGGACGACAAGGGCGAGATGAAGCCGATCAATGTGCCGCTTGTGGAACCTGCCATCACCATGATGGAACGGTTCGGGCAAGACATGCAGGCGGCGCAACAGGAAGCCGGCGGCTTGCTTCGATCCGCCTATGGCAAGGCGCGCGGCATCGCGCTGCGCCTTTCGATCGTGCTGGAATATCTGTGGTGGTGCGGGCGAGATGGATACGAGCCCCCGCCGTCATCCATCTCTGAAAACGCCCTCGCCGCCGCCATCGACATGGTTGCAGATTACTTCATGCCGATGGCCATGCGGGTCTATGGTGATGCCGCCGCGACCAAGGCCGAACGCGCCGCCGCGACCCTCGCCCGCTGGATCATGAAGGCGAAGCCCGACACGGTCCATGTGCGAACCCTGCAACGCACGGTCCGGCTGCCGGGTCTGAATACGGCCGAGGCCATCCATGCGGCGGCCGATGGCCCGATGGTCTGACCGCTACCGCCTGGCTGATCCGCCGCCGGGTTCTGTCCGCAGTGTCAGCACTGTCAACAGGGCACCGATCCGGCAAGCGCAATCGAATCCGCCCATTGCGCCGCTGAACAGGCCGCGATCATCGCCGAGGGTGTCGGCAATCCCGACGCCCCGGTGCCACACCCGATGCCCGTTTCTTGGGCCGATGCCACCATTGCGCCGACGCCAGGCGCATATTGCCGGAACTGCAACGGCCGCTCATGGTGGTGCGAGGCGACCGCGCCGAAGGGATGGCGCTGCGCCCGGTGTCATCCTGGCGACCATCTGCCAGCCGATCGGCGGCGGGACGTGCGGACATGATCGTCATGACCATCGGCGAGGGCAACCCCGGCATGGACATTGCCGAGGCGATGTTTGCCGGCCAGTCCTACACCGCGACCTCGCGCAACGGCGCGACGATGAAGCTCGCCCGGATGCTGGTTGCTGACGGCTGCCCGGATCAGCCGGTCGAGGCGCGTGGCCGGGATGACGGCTTGCGGTTCACGGTCCCGAGCTTGCACCGCCTCGCCCGGCTTACGATCAGCGAACCTGATCGCGGCGGCATCCGTGCCATCCCATTCAGAAGCCCCGATTTCGTCATGCGTGGCGCGCCAGACGGCAGCGAGGCCAGTCCGGGCGGCGCGGAATACCGCCCCTGCCCCTAAACTGCCCTGGCGATCATACGCTTGTGCGGGAAACGCCATTCCAGGGCGCGCCGTGACCCAAGACCAGGGTGCCGCCCTGGCCGCGCTTCGGGCCGATGCGGAAAACCCGCTGATACCCCTGTCCCGCCGGGTTGCCGCGCGCAAGGCGCTTCGGGCATTGGCCGAGACAGAACGCGACCGCGAGGCGCTGGTCGAGGCGATGACATGGCTGAGGTGCGGCAGTGAGACTGCCGACCCCTAAAAAGTCGGAGCGGTCCTTGGGAGCACGCCAGACACCGCCGCGCGTGCGTCTGGGCGCTTATCGCGCTCGCCCGCCAATCCCTCGTAGCGGTGCGACCAGCTACGCGGCAACAAGTGCCTTCGCCACCCGTAGGGGGATAAAATAGATATTCATGATTTGTTCTTTACGCTTATAGGCATCAACAACCGTGAGCAATCCGTTTCGCTTCGCCATCATTCGGCCTAATTCGCTCCGGGAATGTCCTACCTATTGTCTCCCGGCGAGGCCGTAACGATTTATTCACGAACGATATCAATGGTTTACAAGACAGGTAAATGAGGAGATTGGGCAGGAAGGCCCGGTTACAGGGGCACAAAGGCAAGCAGGGGGAGCCGCGCGGACGGTAAGAACCGATAGTGGCGCGGTGATGCGGATTACGCCGGACGAGCTGGCCCGGCTGGCCCCGCGGTTGAAACCCTATCTGGCGAAAGGATCGCCGACCTGGCCTGAAATCGTGGAGGCAGCGGACTGGCTGCGGCACGATCTTGGGGTCTCGAAACCGCTTTGGGGTGAGGCGTGTGTGGCCATGGGCCGGGAACAGGCGGCGATTGCCTTGGCGATCGTTTCCACCAAGCCGGCGGGGTATTTCCGGGGAAGCGCAGGGGGGTATTTTCATGGAATGGTGGCGAAAGCTCGTGCCGGCGATCTCAATCTGTCGCGCACCATCTGGGGAATGCGGAGCGGTCAGGAGACAATGCCGATCCGTGGATCGGCTATTGCACAGCGGCAGCCAAGGATGACGAGACAGACGTGATTGCGTGGTGCCGTGAGCTTGAAGCAGGGCTGATTTTCCATCGGTTGCGACCGAGCGGCGGTTTCCGCGCGATGCCACGGCCAGGCGCGGCGCGCCGCTATTCAGGGGGAGCAAGCGTGTGGTGTTGGCGAGCTAGACAACGCCCATGTGTGTTGGTATTGTGGCCAACATGGTGAGGGCGGTTCCGATCTTCGACTACCGGCGGCCATTATCCGACACCGCGTTCATCGAAATGGTTGTGTGGCGGGTGCCCGAACCGGTGCAGGCAAGCAGCCACCCGTTCAAATACCGGTTGGCCTTGGTATCGAACGGCGTTTGCGCGCTTCGATACGACAATGAAGTCGGGAAGGGGGATCACAAACATATCGGCCCGGTGGAAGCGCCGTATAATTTTTGTGGACTTGACCAGCTAGAGGTCGATTTTTGGAAGGATGTCGAGGCATGGTTGAAGCAGCAAGACGCACAGTGACGATCAGCGTCGGCAGTCTGGACGAGGCGCGGAGGGGACTGGCGGCCGCATTTTGCGGCGTCGCGCAGGAACCGCGCATCACGTTTCCGAACCTTGATCTCATGTGGCGGACCCTTACGCCACGCCGGCAGGAACTTCTGCAAGCGATGGCTGGGAAAGAAGCGATGTCGATCAGGGGGCTTGCACGGTTGGTCCGGCGCGATGTGAAAGCGGTCCATGGCGATGTTCAGGCATTGTTGCTCGCGGGCGTTTTGCGGCCGGACGAGGCCGGTGGGGTGATCTTCCCCTATGACGCATTGCACGTTGATTATGAGCTTGCGGCGGTCGCCTAAACGCTCCGCCCGCTGACCGTAATCGGCTAAAATTGGCAACAAAAGTCGATGCGGCGTTTTCCGCGCGATGCCACGGCCAAGCGCCGCGCGCAGCTCCAGCCCTGGCTTTCGAGGGCTTGAACCGCCCCTCATTTGTAGCTACATATCCGTAACTACCACGAAGAAAGTGCCGCCGTGCAGTGGGCTTGGGCCGTCGAAAAGAACCGCGTCAACAAGCGCGACCACGGCCTGAGTTTTGAGACGGCGCAACTGACTTTTGACGACCCGATGGCGGCCAGCCGGCCAGACCCCCACCCGGACGGCGATCGTTGGCAAACTGTCGGGCTGGTCGGCACGGTGCATCTGTTCGTGGTTCATACCTGGCCGGAGCCTGATCCTACCACACAGGAAGAGGTCGGCCGCATCATCAGCGCCCGGAAGGCGACGGCTCATGAAAGGAAAGCCTATGAAGAAGGGGATTTCTAAATTGACCGGGCAACAGAAAGCCGAACTTGAGGCTTTGGCCTCTATGCCAGACGATCAGATCAATACGCAGGCGGTCCCTGAGCAAAGAGATTGGCGTGACGCCCAGCGCGGTGTTTTTTTTCGGCCGATGAAACAGCAAATCACGTTGCGGCTCGATGCTGATTTGATCTTTTGGTTCAAGACACGCATCGGCGACGGCTATCAAACAAGCATCAACAACGCCCTGCGGGAATACATCGCGCATCATGCCCACGAGACTCAGCCATGAGCGAGATCGCCTTTGAGCGGGTGGCCCGCCAGGCAGAGGAAGCTATACGTTGTTGAAGAACAGCCCACGGGCATTGAGATGATCGGAGCGGAATCGGGATTGACAAAACGACATAAAATATGTAAATTACACACATTACTAATGAGGCGATCATGGAAGTCAGTGCAACGAAGTTTGTCCGTTCCTTCGCGGATTATCGCGAGAAGTCCGTCAAAGAGCCGGTCATCGTCAAAAATCATGAGCGTGTGGTCGGGGTCTTTGTGTCCGCAGACGACTACGCGATCGTTCAGGCGGCAAAAGCATCGCGACGGTCAATCCTCCTTGAGGAGATGCCCCTGCATTTGCTCGACGCTCTCGTTCATGGGCACAACAGGCTGATGGAGGAAGAGGCCGAGGCGGAGCGGCACGCCGACGTAAACCACGAGGGCCATAAACCCCGGCATCTGAACATCGGATGAGCCCATCGACAGGGGGACTCCCAACGCCAACGCAAGGGCTTGTCGTCACTTTCAACTATCTATGGGCGGGCGAACGTGATTCCGGCAGCGACGAGGCCCGCAAAGCCCGCCCGTGCATGGTGGTCGCGGTAGCGGCCCCGCGGAACCCGGTTCTCGGTTCCGCTCTTGAAATCGTAGTGGTGCCGATCACCCATACCCCGCCTATGGCTGACACTTTGGCTATGTCTGTCCCAGACCAACACAAGGCGGCAATGGGACTCGATCCGGAACCGTGCTGGGTGGTTTACAGTGAGATGAATACCACCGTCTGGCCTGGCTATGATCTGGTCCCCACGCCACGGTCCAGTAATGGCTGGACGCGCGGGACGTGCCCGAGATCATTCCTTATCAAGATCCTTGGCGCGATCCGGACCGCCATCGAGGACAGGGTGTTCAAGACGGGCACTCGCCGCTAGCGGTTTCTGACGCGCGATAAGGGAACATTATCGCGCCGTTGCGGATTTCGAGTTTGCTGGCCGTTCGCTGCACGCGCGATGGAGAAGAGCAGCAATCTGCCTTTGGCGGCTAGGGGGAGTGGGTGACGACGCTGATGAATGACCCGGCGGGCAAGGATTGCGGGCGTGGCGACGCAGGAGGATTGTGCCCCGTTCGCGGCCAGTGTCGCGAGGGCGGAGGAATTGCTGGCGGACCGGGAGCGGCGGTTGGATACGAGGCCGGAGCCTCAAGACTCCCCTCATTTTCACACTGCCCCGAAAGTCTCGGCGAAGACGGGCAGGTCGGCGAGCATATCGGCGAATTTCTGGACCAGTGGCAGCAGGCGAGGCTCCGGCATGGTGGGGATGAGTTCGTATAGCATG
>NZ_JAIMBZ010000028.1:0-42947 GCF_025499445.1 Acidiphilium sp. AL | reverse complement strand
TGGCCTGGAACATCAAGCGGATGTTCGTCCTGGCGGCCACGAATTGAGGCGTGATCGTCTGATTTTGGCACAAACAGGTGCCGTCGAGGGCTGGCCGGGCACGATGGGGCAGGCGATGAGCGTCGGTCGACAAATTCGATCGCTAAAACCACTCCGGCGCCACGCATGCAGATAATTTCAGTCATGGAACGCAAATTCGCCCAAATCTCACTCCGACAGGCTGCTAGGCTCGACAATATCCTTCCGTTTGGCCAAAACCGCCGCAACGGATGGAGGAGTGCATGAGCCAAACTTATGTCGCAGCCGGCGGCCTGCGCGTCGCCGAGGCGCTGCATCGTTTCGTCGAGGCCGAAGCGCTGCCCGGAACCGGGCTCGACTCCGCCGGATTCTGGCAGGGCGTCGGCGCGCTGGTTGGCGAACATGCGGCGCGCAATGCCGAGTTGATGGCCGAGCGCGACCGGCTGCAGGCGGCGATCGACGGCTGGCATCGCACCCATCGGGGCAACCCGGTCGACCGCGCCGCGTATCGGGCGTTCCTGTGCGAGATCGGCTATCTGAAGCCCGAGCCGGCGCCGTTTTCGATCGCGACCGACAACGTCGATGCCGAGATCGCGGCGATCGCCGGGCCGCAGCTCGTGGTGCCGGTGATGAACGCGCGCTATGCGCTCAACGCCGCCAATGCGCGCTGGGGCAGCCTGTACGATGCGCTCTACGGCACCGACGCGATCCCCGAAATCGACGGCCTGGAGCGAGGCAAGGACTACAACCCGAAGCGGGGCGAGGCGGTGATCGCCCGCGCGCGCGCCGGTCTCGATGCCGATTTCCCCCTCGCCTCCGGCAGCCACAAGGATGCGCGCGCCTACCGGGTGCGGGACGGCCATCTCGCCGTCGTGCTGGAGCGCGGCGAGACCGGGCTGAAGGATGCGCGACAGTTCGCCGGGTTTCACGGCGAGGCGGGCTCGCCTACCACGATTTTGCTTCGCCACCACAATCTTCACGTCGAAATCGCGATCGATCCGACGAGCATGATCGGCAAGACCGATCGGGCGGGGGTCGCCGATCTGGTGGTCGAATCCGCGATCACCACGATCATGGACGCCGAGGACAGCGTCGCCGCGGTCGATACCGACGACAAGGTGCTGGTCTATCGCAACTGGCTCGGCCTGATGAAGGGCACTCTGGAAGAGGACGTCGAGAAGGATGGCAAGAGCTTCATCCGCCGCCTTGCCGAGGATCGCGCCTATACCGCGCCGGATGGCGGCACGGTGGTTCTGCCGGGCCGAGCGCTGATGCTGGTGCGCAATGTCGGCCACCATCTCTATACCGATACGGTGCTCGACGGGGCGGGCCGCCCGATTCCCGAGACCATTCTTGACCTCGTGGTGACGTCACTCTGTGCGATTCACGATCTGAAGCGCACCGAAGGGATGCGCAATTCGCGCAAGGGCTCGGTCTATATCGTCAAGCCGAAGCTGCACGGAGCCGACGAGGTCGCCTATGCGGATGCGTTGTTCGCCGCCGCCGAGAAGGTTATGGGCCTGCCGGCGCACACGCTGAAAATGGGCATCATGGACGAGGAACGCCGCACCTCGGCCAATCTCGCCGCCTGCATCGAAGCGGCGAAGCATCGCGTGGTGTTCATCAATACCGGATTCCTCGACCGCACCGGCGACGAGATCCATACGTCGATGGAGGCCGGACCAATGATCCGCAAGGCGGAGATCAAGAACACGCCCTGGATCAAATCCTACGAGGATCGCAATGTCGATATTGGTCTCGCCTCGGGCCTGGCCGGGCGCGCGCAGATCGGCAAGGGCATGTGGGCCGCGCCGGACGCAATGGCGGCGATGCTGGAGCAGAAAATCGCCCAGCCGCGCGCGGGTGCCAATACCGCCTGGGTGCCGTCGCCCACCGCGGCAACCCTGCACGCGCTGCATTATCTCGCGGTCGATGTCGCTGCCCGGCAGAATGAGCTGAAATCGCGCAAAATGGGCACCCTCGATGATCTGTTGACGATTCCGCTCGCCGATCGGCCGAACTGGAAACCCAATGACATTCAGCAGGAACTCGACAATAATGCGCAAGGGATTCTGGGCTATGTGGTGCGCTGGATCGATCAGGGGATCGGCTGTTCCAAGGTGCCGGACATCCACGATGTCGCCTTGATGGAGGATCGGGCGACGCTGCGCATCTCTTCGCAGCATATCGCCAACTGGCTGCATCACGGCATCGTCACGGAAGCGATAGTGATGGACACCATGAAGCGGATGGCGGCGGTGGTCGATCGGCAGAATGCGGACGATCCGGCTTACCGGCCGATGGCGCCGGGTTTCGATGGTGTCGCCTTCAAGGCGGCGTGCGATCTGGTGTTCAAGGGCCGCACCCAGCCGAACGGCTATACCGAATTCATCCTGCATGACCGTCGCCGCGAGGCGAAGGCGGCGGCATAAGCGGATGATCGACCAACCGAGACTTGAAGCCGCCCTTGCGACGATCCGGCCGGTTCTGCCGCCGACGCCGCAGATCGCCTGGCCGCTGCTTGCCGCCCGGACGGGATGCGAAGTCTGGGTCAAGCATGAAAATCACCTGCCGACCGGGGCGTTCAAGGTGCGCGGCGGCGTCGTGCTGCTTGACACGCTATGCCGGGGCACGCGTCCGGCCGGCCTGATCAGCGCGACGCGCGGCAATCACGGCCAGAGCATTGGTTTCGCCGGCCAGCGCGCCGGGATTCCGGTCACCATCGTGGTTCCACACGGCAATTCGCGCGAAAAGAACGACGCGATGCGCGGATTCGGGGTGGAACTCATCGAATCAGGCAATGACTTCGATGCCGCCAGGATCGCCGCCGAACGGCTTGCCGGCGAGCGCGGCCTGATGATGGTGGCATCGTTTCATCCCGAGTTGGTGCGCGGCGTCGCCACCTATGCCTGTGAGCTGTTCGGTGCCGTTGCCGGGCTCGATACCGTCTATGTGCCGATCGGCCTCGGATCGGGGATTTGCGGCACGATCCTGGTGCGGGATCTGCTCGGCCTGCGGACCGAGATCGTCGGTGTCGTTGCCGAGGGGGCGGATGCCTATGCGCGGAGCGTCGAAGCAGGAAGCGTCGTCGAAACGGACCACGCGACCACGATCGCCGACGGGATGGCGGTGCGCGTGCCGAACCGGGATGCGCTCGCGATCATTCAGGCCGGGGCCGCGCGTATCCTTCGCGTCAGCGAGGCGGCGATCCGCGACGCCGTGCGGATGCTGCACGAGACCACGCATAATCTCGCCGAAGGCGCGGGCGCCGCGGGACTCGCGGCATTGCTTGCCGAGCGCGACCGGCAACGCGGCAAGCGCGTCGCGATCGTTCTGTCCGGCGGCAATATCGACCGCGCGGCTTATGCCGAAATTATCGGAGCAACCTGATCTAACCACCGGCGACGGTTTTGACTTCCAGGAAATCCTCAAGCCCGAAGCGTCCGCCCTCGCGGCCGTTGCCCGATTGCTTGTAACCGCCGAACGGGCTGCCTTTCGCGAGGGAGCGGCCATTGACATGGATCATCCCGGCCCGCAGCTTCCGCGCGACGCGCCGGGCTTTTTCCGTGTCCCTGGTGCTGAGATAGGCGGCGAGGCCGTAGGGCGTGTCGTTGGCGATCGCGACGCCGTCATCTTCGGTATCGAAGGGAATGATCGACAGGACGGGGCCGAAAATCTCCTCGCGCGCGATCCGCATGTCGCTATGCACATCGGCGAACACGGTCGGCCTTGCATAGTAGCCGCGATTGAATCCATCCGGCCGGCCCGGTCCGCCCGCGACGAGCCGTGCTCCCTCCTGGATGCCGGCCTCGATCAGACCCTGTACCTTGTCGAACTGGGTTGCGGAGACCAGCGGTCCGATATGGTTGCCCTCTTTCGCCGGATCGCCGACCTCGACCGATTTCGCCGCCGAAGCCGCGATCTCCACGACCCGCTCATAGGCCGGGCGTTCGACCAGCAAACGGGTCGGCGCGTTGCAGGACTGGCCGGTATTTTCCATGCACAGGGTGACGCCGCGCCGCACCATCGCCGGAAGATCGGCGTCGGCGAAGATGAGGTTGGGCGATTTGCCGCCAAGCTCGAGGGTGACCCGCTTGATGGTCTCCGCCGCGTTGCGGGTGATCGCCCGGCCGGCACGGGTCGAGCCGGTAAAGGAGATCATGTCGATGTCGGGATGCGCGGACAGTGCTTCGCCCACGCCGGCCCCGTCGCCGTTGACGAGATTGAAGACGCCCTTGGGAAATCCAGCCTCGTCCATCATTTCGGTGAACAGAATGGCGGACATCGGCGCGATCTCGGAGGGTTTGAGAACCACCGTGCAGCCGACGGCGACCGCGGGGACCACCTTCAGGGTGATCTGGTTCATCGGCCAGTTCCACGGGGTGATCAGACCGCAGACGCCGATCGGCTCGCGCAGGATGCGCTCGTCCGGCGTCGCTGCATTCAGCGCGTGCTCGAATTCGAAGGTCTTCAGCGCATCGAGAAATCCTTCGATATGCCAGGAGCCGGCACCGGTTTGTTCGGACAGGGCGAACGACATCGGCGCGCCCATCTCCATCGAGATCGCCTTCGCCATCTCCTTTGCCCGGCGGTTATAGATCGCGAGCAGATGCTCGATCCGCCTGACGCGTTCGGCAAGCGGCGTCGCGGCCCAGGGCTCGAAGGCAGCGCGGGCGGCGGCGGCGGCACGGTCGACATCCGCCGCCCCGCCCAGCGAAATCACCGCGAAGGGCTGTTCGTCGGCCGGGTTGATGATCCGCTCCTCGCGCGCCGCAGCAGGAGCGACCCATTTGCCGTCGATATAGAAATCGGTCTTGCGGATCATGCGCTCAGAGTCCCCCGAGATTGCTTACGACCAAGATCCACTGGCGAGGGGCGCACGTCAATATTGCGCCAGTATTTTGTCGCTCGCCGATATCGCCGCCGCCTCGCTTGCGGGATCGAGGCTCCTGGCGAGAACGACATAAACCAAGCTCGCCACCAGAAGCCCCGGCGCCCAGGAAATATCGACGCCGCCAAGCGCCTTCGCGATCGGACCCTCATAGAGGCCGGCGAGGTTGAAGAACGGCACGCTGACGAGGAAGCCTGCCGCGTAGGCAGTGAGACCGCGCCACCCCCAGTCGCCATAGACGCCGTCGCTGCTGAACAGATCGGCAATCGCGTAATGGCCGCGACGGATGAAGAAATAGTCGGTGAGGTTCACCGCGGTCCACGGCACGAGCAGATAGAGCATGATCGACAAGGCGTCATACAGCGCGTTGATCGCATTCGCGGTCAGCGACAGCGAAACCGCGAGCCAGAGTGCGGCGATGAACAGAATGCCGGCGATGCGGATCGCGCGGGTCGGGGCGATCCGGCGCAGCGAATCGATGGCGGTGACCACCGTCAGCATTCCTGAATAGGCGTTAAGCCCCATCGTGGCGGTGAGGGCCGCAACCGATGTCAGGACGAGGAGCGTTCCGAGCCCCGAAAAGACCGCATTGCCCGCCGCATTGGTGGCGACCAGCCCGTCCTGCGCGCCGAGATAGGTGGCGAGCCACGCGCCGAGCGCGATCAGCCAGACCGCGGCGAGCGAGGCGCCGAGATAGACGCTGAGCACGAGGCCGGTGCGGAATTTCGCTCGCGGCAGATAGCGCGTGTAGTCCGAGACATAGGGCGCGTAGGTGATGTTGTAGCTCGCCCCGGCGGCGAATTCGGCGGCGAAGCCGACCCAGTTGAATCCGGCATGGGCCGGCGGCTTGCCCGGCACGTGGCCGGTGGCGATCGCCGCGGTGAGGATCACGTAGAGCGGCAGGCTGATCCAGAACAGGATGCGGAAAATCAGATGCAGCCAGTCATGCCCGTAGATCGCGATCACGATCGCGACGATCGCCAGCGCCAGCGAGACGGTGACGATGCTCCAGCCATACAGATTGTGCAGCCCCTGGCTGAGCAGCACGGTATCGACCACGTTGAAGCCGGCAAAGGTGAACAGCGTGCCGAGCAGGGGAACGATCACGCCGCGATAGCCGAACTGCGCGCGCGACTGGATCATCTGCGGCAGGCCGAGATCCGGCCCCTGACTCGCGTGAAACGCCATGAAGATCGTGCCGAACAGGATGCCGAGCGCGCCGGCGAGTGCCGTGGCGCCGAAGGGCAATCCCATCCCCGGTCCGATGAAGCCGATCGCAATCGTGAAGAACTGAAAATTGCCCAGGAACCAGAACGGTCCCTGGTTGATGACCTTGCCGTGGCGTTCCGCGTCGGGCACGTAGTCGATCGACCTCCGTTCGATCCTGAGCCGCCGCCTTGCGCCGGCGGTATCGATTGCTTCGGTTTGCATTCGGACGTTCTCCTTTATTGGTGCGGGTTCGCGGGTTTTCCCGTCGTGGTTTTGTTGGCTGGTGCCGGCCTTGCGATCGTTCGCGTCAGGTGTCGCCGCACGGCGACAAATGTTCATGAACCGCCCGCCATCCTCCATCGTCCTGGCGCCGGAAAACGATGGTTTCGCGTTCCATTGCCGTTTGCTCGACGCTGTCGGAGATGAGCCGGGTTTCGACGCGATGGGTGAAAATGGCAGTTTCGCCATAGACGCGGACCAGCGGCTCGAAAGATCGGCAGTCCAGGATGCGGAATCCGCTTGCCTCCCAATCGCGCCACAGCGCACGATAGGCGTCGCGAGATTCCAGAAAGCGCGGCGTGGCGTGGAAAATGAACGTCGCCTCGGGGGCGAAGGCGGCGAAATAGCCCTCAGTGTCGTGAGCCGCGAACCGCGCGACCAGGGTGTTTGCGGCTTGCAGCACCTCGTGCTCCGCTTGGCCGTCCATCAGCGTCGCTGCACGCCGGGCAGGATGCAGAGCATCTCATAGGCCAGGTTGGCGCCGGTCAGCGCCGTGGTGCCCAAAGGGTCGTAGGGCGGCGAGACCTCGACCAGATCGGCGCCGACCAGATCGACGCCGTGCAGGCCGCGAATGATCTCCAGCCCCTGCGGCACGGTGAGGCCGCCGATTTCCGGCGTTCCGGTGCCCGGCGCGAAAGCGGGGTCGAGACTGTCGATGTCGAAGCTCAGATAAGCGGGGCCGCGGCCCACACGGGCGCGGATATCCGCCATCATCGGCGCCAGGGAGCGATGCCAGCACTCCTCGGCCTGGATCACCCGGAAACCCTGGTTTCGGCACCAATCGAAATCCTCGGCGGCATAGCCGGTGCCGCGCAGACCGATCTGCACCACCCGCGTACAGTCGAGCAGGCCCTCTTCCACGGCGCGGCGGAACGGCGTGCCGTGATTGATCTTCTCGCCGAACATGGTGTCGTTCACGTCGGCATGGGCGTCGACATGGATCAGCCCGACCGGACCGTATCTGCGGCACATCGCGCGCAGGATCGGCAAGGTGATGGTGTGGTCGCCGCCGAGCGTGACCGGCCGGCAGAAGGAGGCCAGAATCCGGTCATACGCGTGCTCGATCCGGGCGATCGAATCCAGGAGATTGTAGGGATTGATGGCGACATCGCCGAGATCGGCGACTCGGAGACTGTCGAACGGCGCCGCGCGAGTCGCCATGTTGTAGGGGCGCAGAAGCGACGATTCGGCCCGGATCTGCCGAGGGCCGAATCGTGTGCCGGTCCGGTTGGAGGTGCCGAGGTCGAAGGGGATGCCGACGAAACACGCATCCAGCGCGGACGGATTGGATTCCACGGGCAGGCGCATCATCGAGGCGACGCCGCCGCTGCGCGGCATCTCGTTGCCGCTCAATGGCTGCGGGTGCGACGGCAATGTCATATCGTCTGCCATTTTCATCACCTTTCACGATGCACAACGATGTTTATTCCAGAACGATAAGACAAATATCCTGGATAAAAAATTGACATAATGAAATGTTTACATCGATAATTATCGATGTAATCTGCTCGGCCTGATGCTGGGCGATCTATCGGATCTCGATCTGCGCTTTTTGCGAGTGTTCCTGGCGGTTGCCGATGCCGGGGGCGTTTCGTCGGCGCAGTGGACGCTGAATGTCGGCCAGTCCACCATCAGCACGCAGTTGGCGATTCTCGAGACCCGGCTGGGCTATCGGCTGTGCGAGCGCGGGCGCGGCGGCTTTCGGCTGACCGCCAAGGGCGAGCGCTTCGCCGAACTGGCGCGCGGGCTGCTCGGCACGATCGCCGATTTCAATGCCGAGGCGCGCAATCTCGACAAGAAGCTGGTCGGGTCGCTGCGGATCGGCATGATCGGCAACACGCCGCTCAGTCAGAATGCCCGCGTGAGCGAGGCGATCGCCCGATTCCGTCAGCGCGACGAGGCGGTGAAGCTGATCGTCCGCGTCTGTCCGCCGATCGAGCTGGAGGAGGGATTGCTCAGGGGCGATCTCGACGTGGCGATCGGCTATTTCTGGCACCGCGCGCCGACGCTGCAGTTCACGCCGCTGTTCACCGAACAGCATCTGGCCTATTGCGGCAAGGATCATCCGCTGTTTCACCGTGCCGGCCGGATTTCGCCGAACGAAGCGGCGGATCATAGCTGGGCGTGGCGCACCTATCCGCTGCCCGAAGCGCAGATGTCGGCGTCGCCCCGGCGGGTGACCGCCGTGGCCGACAATATGGAAGCGGTGGCCATGCTGGTTCTGTCCGGGCACCATCTTGGCTTCCTGCCCCGGCATTTTTCCAGCCCGCTGGTCGTGGAGGGATTGCTGGCTGCCCTGAATCCCGAAATCATGCACTATGAAGTAACCCTGCATGTGGTGAGCCGGAGACGGTCCGACGACAGCGAGATTACGCGCGCTTTTCTGGACGATCTGTACGCGATCCATCGCGAGGCGCCGCCAGCTTCCTGACTTTTCCGGTTTTGGTGCGATAGTCGAGTATGTGAGGATGAGGAGAGGATCGACGATGGATGAACGAGCGAAGGCGGTACCGACGGTTCGGATCGACAATGGCAGGGTGAAAGCGACCGAATGGGCGTTCGCCCCTGGTGCTGAGACCGGCTGGCACCGGCATGGTCATGATTATGTCGTCGTGCCACTCACCGACGGCGAATTGCTGATCGAGCAGCCGGGCGGGACCAGCGGCACCGCGCGGCTCAGCCGGGGGGTTCCCTATGCGAACGTTATCGGGGTCGAGCACAACGTGGTGAATGCTGGCAGGGAGACGCTGGCGTTTCTGGAGATCGAAATTACCGGGTGAGTTTCTGGAGCGTGACGCGGCATCGCGAAGCGATCCGCAAAGCCATATTGCTTTACGCTGCGGCGAAACGCTGGATGCGCTCGGCCATCGCGGCGACGCCGTTGCCGCGATTGCCGGACAATGCGCCGATCAGCCCCCAATCCTTGAGGAAGGTCGCGGGGGTGGCGCGGATTTCCGTGGGCGAGCGGCCGGAATAGACCTGGAGCAGGAGGGCGACGAGCCCGCTGACGATCGCGGCATCCGACGCCCCGGCGAAATAGAGCTTGCCGTCCCGCGCGCAGGGTTCGAGCCAGACCCGGCTCTGGCAGCCGGGTACCAGCCGGGCGTCGGTCTTCCACGCCTCCGGGAAAGGCGGGAGGGATTGGCCGAGCTCGATGATGAACTGGTAGCGGTCCATCCAGTCGTCGAACAGGAACAATTCGTCGTGCAGCAGCTCGATCGCCTCAGCGGCGCTCGGCTGCGCCGGTTCCAGGAAGGCGATGTCGATCACAGCGTGGTCGCTCATCCTTTGGATGTGCGGTGTGTTGCCTGCCGCGTCAACCTGTCCGTCTTTAAGAGGGGCGCACCAGGCGATGGTGCTTGCGCCCCGCTGAAAGTTTCGCCACCCCGTCGATCAGGTCGACGCGCGAGACCATCTGCGCCTCGTCGGTGATCGGGGCGTCGTTCAGCCGGGCGCCGCCGCCGCGAATGAGGCGCCGTGCCTCGCCGTTGGTCGCCGCCAGCCCGGCGCGAACCAGCAGGGCGAAGGCTGGAATTCCGGCATCGAGATCGGCTTTCGGCACGTCGATTCCGGGCAGGGTTTCCGCGGCCTCGCCTTGTTCGAAAGTGCGCCGTGCCGTCTCGGCCGCATCCTCGGCGGCGGCGCGGCCGTGGCAGAGAGCGGTTGCTTCGGTTGCGAGGATTTTCTTCGCCGCGTTGATCTCAGCGCCGTCGAGCGATTCCAGCCGCGCGATCTCATCAAGTGGCAGATCGGTGAACAGGCGCAGGAACCGGCCGACATCCGCATCCTCGGTGTTGCGCCAGAACTGCCAGTAGTCGAACGGCGAGCGTTTTTCGGCCGAGAGCCACACCGCTCCGGCGGCGCTCTTGCCCATCTTCGCGCCGGATGCCGTCGCGATCAGTGGGGCGGTCAGGCCGAAAACCTGCTTGCCGTCGGTGCGGCGGACCAGGTCGATTCCCTGGACGATATTGCCCCACTGATCCGAGCCGCCCATTTGCAGGGTCACGCCATGGCGGCGGTTCAATTCCCGGAAATCATAGGCCTGGAGAATCGAGTAGTTGAATTCGAGGAAGGTCAGCCCCTGATCGCGTTCCAGCCGGCTGCGCACGGAATCGAAGGACAACATGCGGTTGACGCTGAAGTGCACGCCGACTTCGCGCAGCAGGTCGATATAGGAGAGGCTGAGCAGCCAATCCGCATTATCGACCATGATGGCATCCGACGGGCCGTCGCCGAAGCGCAGATAGGATTCGATATTGCGCCGGATGCCGGCTTTGTTCGCATCGATCTGCGCCGGGGTGAGCAATTGCCGCGCTTCCTCGCGGAACGAAGGATCGCCGATGCGAGTCGTTCCGCCGCCGAGAACGGCGACGGGCTTGTGACCGTATTTCTGCAGAAGACGCAGCATCATGATCTGGATCATGTGTCCGACATGGAGGCTGTCGGCGGTGCAGTCGAAGCCGATATAGCCGGCGACCGGGCTGGCGCCCATCGCGTTGCGCAGACCATCCGTGTCGGTGCACTGGAAAATGAAGCCGCGCGCCTCTGCCTCGCGCAGGAAATCGCTCATCTCGCCGTTCATCGCTGCCAATCCGTTGCCATTAGCCGATGGCCGGGTAGCACGCGGGCGGTTCGGTGCCAATTCGGGGGTCAAGCCGCAAAACATGTATTCTTGCCAGAACCATATTGCTCGCGGATAAGCGCGGTCTCATGTCGATCTTTCCGCATAATGCTGAAATTACAAAACAATGCTTGCCATTGGGTTGATGAGCGGCACGTCGCTCGACGGCGTCGACGCGGCGCTGATCGAAACCGATGGCGAACGCATCGTCCGTTTCGGCCCGACCGCAACCTTGTTTTACGAGGATGCGCTGCGGGTCCGGCTGCGGGCGCTGCTGGACGCGGCCCCCAAGCTTGCAGTCGGCGATCCCGAGGTGGCGCGGCTGTCGCGCATCGTCGCGGACCGCCATGCCGAGGCGGTCGCGCTGCTGGCCAGCCGGGCCGATCTTGTCGGCTTTCACGGCCAGACCATTCTGCACGACCCGGCGAACCGGCGGACCTGGCAGATCGGCGACGCCGCGCATCTCGCGCACAAGACCCGGCTGCCGGTCGCCCATGATTTCCGCTCGGCCGATGTCGCATCGGGCGGCGAGGGTGCGCCGCTGGTTCCGCTGTTTCATGCGGCGCTCGCGGCGGATTTGCCGAAACCGCTGCTGGTCGCGAATATCGGCGGGGTCGCCAATATCACGTTTCTTGGGGCGGATGGCACGATCCTCGCCTGCGATACCGGGCCGGGCAACGGCCCGCTCGATGACTGGGTGCGCAGCCACACCGGCGCCGATTACGACAAGGATGGCGCGCTCGCCGGTTCGGGCCGGGTGCATCGGGATCGGCTCGATGCGCTGATGGCCGATCCGTATTTCGCGCGGCAGGCGCCGAAATCCCTGGACCGCCTGCATTTTTCCGCGCGGATCGCGGTGGCGACGGACGGACTCTCGGTCGAAGACGGTGCGGCGACGTTGGCCGCGTTCACCGCCACCGCGATCGCGGCTGCGCCGATCCCGGTGGCGCCCAAACGCATTCTGGTTTCCGGCGGCGGGCGGCGCAACGCCGCGATCATGGCCGCGCTGCGGGATGGTTTTTCGGTGCCGGTCGAACCGGTAGAGGCGGTCGGCTGGGATGGCGATGCGCTGGAGGCGCAATGTTTCGGCTTTCTGGCGGTGCGGGTAGCGCGCGGATTGCCGCTGTCGCTGCCGACGACGACGGGAGTTGCGCGGCCGATGCCCGGCGGGCGCTTGGCCAAACCCGCTATTCCGGGGGCGTGAGCCGGTTCAGCGGCAGTTGTAAAACATTTCGAAATCGATCCTGTCCGCCGGCTGAAAGCCGTACCGGAAGAACTCATCGCGCGGTCGGGCCGCCAGCCCCGGCGGCAGCGCCGGAAACCTCATCGTGCTGAGCGCGGCGACCATGAAAGGCGTGATGCCGGGCGCCGGATTGTTGAGCGGACGCACGTTTGCAACCCTGCCATCCGGCATGATCTGAAAGGCGGTCACCATCGGCCCGGAACAATAAAGGTTGCGGTCGAGCCCACCGGAACCGAAGAAGTCGAGGAGCCGGCGGTTCACCATCCGGTCATATCGGGCGGCAGTCGGGTCGGTTCGATCCGCCGGATGAACGAGAAGGCCTGAACTTGAATGAGCGCCGTCGGCAAGGTGCCCGGCGGCCGGAGCGGCACCCGCCCGAAGGAGGATAGTGGCCAGACCAGCGAGACAGAGAAGCAATATGCGTCGCATATGCTGAGCTTCCGGCAAATCCTGAATATTCGTCAATCATGGCACCGACTGTGCCAAATGTCTCGCATTGTCACCGAAACGTGACACGGAGTGGGCGTTCCGTCAGGATCGGGCCCTGGCCTTTGTTCGGGAGGCGGAGGATTTCGCCTTTCCGGCCGCGGATTTCGTCGGCGCTGACTTCGCGGCCTTGCTCTGCGCCGCTTTCGCCGCCGGCTTGCGCGGGGCGGCGGGCTTCGCTGCCGCGGCCGGCTTGCCCTTCGCGCCCTTGCGGCCCTTCGGCGCCAGGGTCTTGCCCTTTTCGGCGAGGAGCGAAACCGCCTCGTCCAGGGTGATCTCGCCGAGTTCGGTGCCGCGCGGCAGGTTGGCGACGGTTTTGCCGTGCTGGGCGTAGGGCCCGAAACGGCCCTTTCGTACCATGACCGGCGCGCCGTCCTTCGGGTGCGGGCCGAGATCGCGGATGCCTTCCTGCTTCTTCGCCAGAACCATGACGGCGCGGTTGAGGCCGACGGCGAGAACGTCGTCGTCGCGATCGAGCGAGGCGAAGATCGGCCCCATTTTCACGTAGGGGCCGAAGCGGCCGATGCCGGCCTGGATTTCCTGCCTGGTTTCGGGGTGCATGCCGATAACGCGGGGCAGGGATAGCAGACCGAGCGCCTGTTCCAGCGTCAGATTCTCCCCGTTGACGCCCTTTGGCAGGGCGGCGCGGCGCGGTTTGGCCTTCTTGTCCTCGGGGTCGGGTTCGCCGAGCTGGATATAGAGCCCGTAAGGCCCGCGCCGCAGCGTGACCGGAATCCCGGATGGATCTTCGCCAAGCGTCCTCATGCCGTCGCGCAGCGTGTCGGACTCGTCTTCCGCACCGTTGATCGCGAGTTTGCGGGTATATTGGCACTCGGGATAGTTCGAGCAGCCGATGAAGGCGCCGTAGCGGCCGAGCTTCAGGCCGAGCCTGCCGGTGCCGCAGGCTTGGCAGAGGCGCGGATCGCCGCCATCCTCGCGGATGGGGAAGAAATGCGGGCCGAGTTCCTCGTCGAGCGCCTCGATGACGTCGGAGATTTTCAGGTCTTTCGTTTGATCGACGGCATTGGAGAAATCCGCCCAGAAATCGCGCATCACCTGGCGCCAGTCGAGTTTGCCGTCGGAAACTTCGTCGAGTTTTTCCTCAAGATCGGCGGTGAAGCCGGTATCGACATAGCGGCCGAAGAACGACACCAGGAAGGCGGTGACCAGTCGGCCACGATCTTCCGGGATGAAGCGGCGCGCGTCCATCCGCACGTAATTGCGGTCGCGCAGCACGGTCAGGATCGAGGCGTAGGTCGAAGGCCGGCCGATGCCGAGTTCCTCCATTTTCTTGACCAGCGAGGCTTCGGAATAGCGCGGCGGCGGCTGGGTAAAGTGCTGGTCGGCGGTGATCGCGCCGCGCGTCAGCGGATCGGATTTGACCATCGGCGGCAGCAACCGGCTGTCCTCGTCCTCGGCCGCGTCGTCGAGATCCTCGCGATAGAGCTTCAGGAACCCGTCGAACGCCAGCACCGAGCCGGTGGCGCGCAGGATGGTGCCGGCGGCATCGGCGATGTCGATACTGGTTTGATCCAGTTCGGCCGATTGCATCTGCGAGGCAAGGGCGCGTTTGTAGATGAGGTCGTAGAGGCGGGATTGTTCGGCGTTGAGGTAGCGGGCGGCGCGGTCGGGCGAGAGGGAAAAATCGGTGGGGCGGATCGCCTCATGGGCTTCCTGGGCGTTTTTCGCCCTGGATTGGTATTCGCGCGGCGCGGCGGGGAGATAGTCGGGGCCGAAGGCCGATTTGATCTGGCCGCGCACGGCGGTGATCGCCTCGCGCGCCATTTGCACGCCGTCGGTCCGCATATAGGTGATGAGGCCGACGGTTTCGCCGCCGATTTCCACGCCCTCGTAGAGTTGCTGGGCGGTGCGCATGATCTGCTGGGCGGTCAGATGCAGCTTGCGCGAGGCTTCCTGCTGAAGGGTGGATGTGGTGAATGGCGGGGGCGGGTTGCGGCGGGTGCGCTTTTTCTCGACCGAGGCGACCGAGAAACTGCCGCGCTCGACGGTTTCCCTGGCCCGTTCGGCGGCGTCGCGGTCCGGCAGGTCGAACTGGTCGAGTTTTCTGCCATTCAGGTGGGTGAGCTTGGCGCGGAACGGTGCGCCGCCCGGCGTGGTGAAACCGGCCTCGATGGTCCAGTATTCGCGAGCGCGGAAAACCTCGATCTCGGCTTCGCGCTCGCAAATCAGGCGAAGTGCTACCGATTGCACGCGCCCCGCACTCCTGCTGCCTGGCAGTTTGCGCCAGAGAACCGGCGAGAGGGTGAAACCGACCAGATAATCGAGCGCGCGGCGGGCGAGATAGGCTTCGATCAGCGGGGTGTCGAGCTCACGGGGGGCGCGCATCGCTGCCTGGATCGCCGATTTGGTGATTTCGTTGAAGGTGATGCGCCGGACCGTCTTGCCCTTGAGCATGTGGCGCGATTCCAGCATGGCGCGGACGTGCCAGGAAATCGCCTCGCCTTCGCGGTCCGGGTCGGTGGCGAGATAGAGTGTATCCGCCGTTTTTAACGCCTTGGCGATGGCGGCGACCTGCTTGTCGCCCCGCGCGTCCTCTTCCCAGGACATCGCGAAATCCTCGTCCGGCCGCACGCTGCCGTCCTTGGCCGGCAGGTCGCGGACATGGCCGAACGAGGCGAGCACGGTGAACCCGTCGCCCAGGTATTTGTTGATCGTCTTTGCCTTGGCGGGCGATTCGACAACCACGATGGCGTTCATCAGAGCGCGCGTTCCAATCACGGGGCCAGAAGCAGCCCGACTTTGTTGCCCGGCAGGGCTTCAATCCGCCCGGCGAGTTCCAGTTCCGTCAAGACGGCTGCCAGGACGGAGGCGGAGAACTGGCAGTGCCGGGCAATCTCGTCAACCGGCAGGGGGGCAGCGCACAGCAGATCGGGGACCTGGCGCCGGGCGAGGCGAAGCTCTTGCGGCTCGGGATCGTTGGCTGGCCGGGGCGGTTCGGCGAAGCCCGGCGGGGCGGGGGTTATCCTGGCTCCGGCGAATAGCGCGCCCGGCTGGTCGGGCACGTTGAGCAGCACGTCGGCGGCGGTTTCGGTGAGATGGGCGCCCTGGCGGATCAGATCGTTGCCGCCGCGGGCGCGCGGATCGAGCGGCGAGCCGGGCACCGCGAACAATTCCCGACCGTAATCCAGCGCGTAGCGGGCGGTGAGCAGGCTGCCGGAACGCAGCGCCGCTTCGATCACCACGACACCGAGTGCCAGGCCGGCGATGATCCGGTTGCGCTTCGGGAAATGCCGGGCGAGCGGGGCGGTGCCTGGCGGCGCCTCGGCGACGACGGCGCCGCGTTCGGCGATGCGAGCCTGCAAATCCTTGTGTTCCGGCGGATAGACCACGTCCATGCCGCCGGGAATCGCCGCGATGGTCGCGCCCGCGCGCAAGGCGGCCTCGTGCGCCGCGCCGTCGATCCCGCGCGCGAGGCCGGAGACGATAGGCCGGCCGGACGCGGCGAGTTCGGCGGCGATATCTTCGGCGATGCGCCGCCCGTTGGCCGACGCGTTGCGCGCCCCGACCACCGCGACGATCGGCTTGTGCAGGAGCAATGGATCGCCCTTGACCGCGATCATCGGCGGCGCGTCGGGCAGCAGAGCGAGCAAGGGCGGGTAATCGGCGTCGTTGAGGAAGATCAATCGCGCGCCGAGCCTGGCGTGGCGGTCGAGTTCACGGCGGGCATCGCCGGCGCTCGGGATGGCGGGTGGTTTGGCACGACCGCCGGCGCGGGCGAGGGCAGGTATCGCCTGAAGCGCTTCTTCAGGTGTCGCAAATCTGGCGAGCAGGCGGCGATAGGTTTGCGGACCCACGCCCTCGGTGCGGATCAGGCGGAGTTGAGCGAGGCGATCGGTCACGAGCCGAGCTTGATCCGGGGTTCGGTGCCGGCGCGCAGGCGCTCGATATTGGCGTGGTGCTTATGAAACACCAGAATCGCGATCGGGACGGCGAAAATCGCAACCCGCCAATCGCCGAACAGAAGGGCGATGATCGGCGCTGTGGCGAAGGCAGTGAGGGCGGCAAGGGAAGACATTCGTTTCCAGAACGCCACGGCGAGCCAGACCGCACAGGCGATCAGGCCGACCGGAAACGCTTCGGCAAGCAGGACGCCGAGGCCGACGGCAACGCCCTTGCCGCCCTTGAAGCCCAGCCAGACCGGGTAGAGATGGCCGATGACCGCGAACAGGCCGGCGACGACCGCGATCCAGCGCCCCTCGTTATGGGTGAGGAGAACGGCGAGCACGCCCTTCAAGGCGTCGAGCAGAAGGGTGAGAGCGGCGAGACCCTTGTGCCCAGTGCGCAGCACGTTGGTCGCGCCGATATTGCCGGAGCCGACCTTGCGGATGTCGCCGAGCCCGGCGGTGCGGGTGAGGATCAGCCCGAACGGGATCGAGCCGAGCAGGTAGCCGAGCAGCGCGAAGCCCAAAACGATCATCCGAACACCCGCCTGCCGGCTTTCCAGGTGCCGAGTACCACACCCTCGATCGCGCGGCCGTCGAATGGGGTGTTCTGCGCCTTGCCCGGCAGGTTGCCGGCCTCGATGCGCCAGGAGCGGTCGGGCGCGAACAGACAGAGATCGGCCGGTTTGCCCTTGGCGATCCGCCCGGCATCGAGCCCGAACAGCGCGGCTGGCCTGACGGTAAGCAGCGCAATCGCGGTGCCGAGACCAAGCGCGCCGCTATGGACCTGGGCCAGGGTGATCGCGAGCAGTGTCGCGAGCCCAGCGCCGCCGGGTGCCGCTTCGGCGAAGGGCAGGCGCTTGTCGTCGGCGTCGCGTGGCTGATGATCGGAGGCGATGGCGTCGATCGTGCCGTCGGCCAGCGCTGACACCACGGCGAGCCGGTCCGCTTCGATCCGCAGCGGCGGCGAAAGCTTGGCGTAGGTGCGGAAATCGCCGATCGCGGTTTCGTTGAGGTCGAAATAGGGCGGCGCGGTATCGCACGTCACCGCAAGGCCGCGCTGTTTCGCGTGCCGGATCAGGTCCAGCGCGGCGCCGGTCGAGACATGGGCGAAATGCACGGCGCCGCCGGTCAGTTCGACCAGGGCGATGTCGCGCGCGACCAGCATCGCCTCGGCGCAGACGGGAATGCCGGGAAGGCCCATCAGAGTCGCGCGGGCGCCCTCGGTCGCGGCGCCGTCGGCGAGCGAGGGTTCCTCGGGGTGCTGCACGATCATCGCGCCAAAGCCGCGGGCATATGAAAGCGCACGGCGCATCAGCGCGGCGGGTCCGATCGTCCGCGCGCCGTCGGTAAAGGCGATGGCGCCAGCTTGGCGCAGCAGCCCGTATTCGGCGATGGCCTCGCCCCGGCAGGCGCGGGTCGCGGCGCCATAGGGCGCGAGGGTGATGCGCCCGGTCGCCTCGCCCGCGGCGGCGATCGCCCGGACCAGTGCGGGATCGTCGGTCGCGGGCGCATTGTCCGGCAGCACGGCGATGGTGGTGATGCCGGAGGCATTCGCGGCCACGGCGGCGGAGGCGATGGTTTCGCGGTATTCGAACCCCGGTTCGCCGAGCGAGGCACGGGTATCAACGAGACCGGGACAGAGAATGCAATGTTCGGCAGTGACGATGTCCGCACCGTCGGGACGATCAAGCGAGGCGCCGAAATCGGCCACCACGCCGTCGCGGATCAGCAAGTCGCCAAGCCGATCGTGGCCCGATGCGGGATCGATAATGCGCGCGCCGGCGATCAGCGTGTCACGCATTGGGGGTCGCCGTTCGGGCGAGTACGTCGAGCACCGCCATGCGCACGGCGACGCCCATTTCCACCTGCTCGCGAATCACGGAGCGGGTGGCGTGGTCGGCGATCTGGCTGTCGATTTCCACGCCCCGGTTCATCGGACCGGGATGCATCACCAGCGCATCGGGCCTGGCATGGGCGAGCTTGGCGGCATCCAGCCCGTAAAACGTGAAGAATTCGCGCGCGCTCGGGATCAGCCCGCCGCTCATCCGCTCAGTCTGCAGCCGCAGCGCCATGACAATGTCGGCGCCGCGCAAACCGTCCGCCATGTCGTGATGGATGGTGACCCCGAACTGCTCGATGCCGGACGGAATCAGCGTCGGCGGCCCGACCACGCGGACCGTGCTGCCCATCGCGGTCAGGAGCAGAATGTTCGAGCGTGCGACGCGGGAATGGGCGATGTCGCCGCAGATCGCCACGGTCAGTCCCTCCAGCGTGCCCTTGTGGCGGCGGATGGTCAGGGCGTCGAGCAGCGCCTGGGTCGGGTGTTCGTGCATTCCGTCGCCGGCGTTGATTACGGCGGCATCGACTTTCTGGGCGAGCAGGGCAGGGGCGCCGGAGGATTTATGGCGCACCACCAGAAGATCGCAGTTCATCGCGTTCAGCGTGGCGGCGGTATCGAGCAGGGTTTCGCCCTTGGAAACCGACGAGGTCGAGACCGACATGTTGATCACGTCGGCGCCGAGGCGTTTTCCTGCCAGTTCGAAGCTGGTGCGGGTGCGAGTGCTGTCCTCGAAGAACAGATTGATCAGCGTGCGGCCGCGCAGCACGTCGCGGCGGGTTTTGCCCGAACGGTTGAGCAGGGCGTAGCTCTCGGCAAGATCGAGAAGGGCGGAAATATCGCGCGGGTGAAGCGACTCGATTCCCAGGAGGTGGCGCGTCGGCATCCGCATGGCGGCCTCCATACAACCTGCCGATGCGGGCGCAAAGACCCGCGTTACTGGCTGGCCCAGACGATGCGGTGGATCGCCGCGATCTCGCCCGGCGAGAAGGCGCGCATCGCGTGGTCGGGGTTGAAACTCGCCAGTTCGATGCGCCTTGCCGTGCGCCGGGCGAGCAGCTTGGCCATCACCTCGCCGGAACGGGTGCGCGCCACCACCCGGTCGCCGGCGCGGACCGGAGCGGACGGCGAGACGATGATGACATCGCCCGCGCGGTAGACCGGCTCCATCGAGTCGCCTTGAATGGTCAATCCATAGGCGAGCGGATCGTCGGCCAACCCGGCATTAGCGCTCGGCAGGTCGATCTGCTCCCAACCCGCACCGGCAGGGTAGCCGGCATCGTCGAAAAAACCGTCCTGCCCGGCCTGGGCGAGGCCGATCAGCGGGATGGTGCTGCGCTTCACGCGCTCCATTCGGGAATGCGCCAAGCTTCGGCTGCCGCGCACCAGGGCGGCGAAAGCGTCGAAACTGGCGCCTGTCGCGGCGAGGATTTTCGCGATGCTCTCGGTCGAGGGCCAGCGCAGCCTGCCGTCTTCGGCGCGCCGCTTGGAGGGATTGAAACTGGTGGGATCGAGCCCGGCGCTGCGCGCAAGGCCGGAGGTGGAGAGCCCCCGCTCGGCTGCCAGCGTATCGATCGCGCGCCAGATATCATCGTGTCGCATGACGTTGATCTTAACGGATTCATCGGAATTGGGAAGAGAAAATAGGAAAAAACTCCGTTTTTCTCTTGCGGGAACCACAACCTCAGGTTAACATGTTCATGTTTTGTTCACTTTGGAGGCGCGCATGCCGTTCGATATGACGACCAGGGAAGCCGGTTCCGGGGAAACGGTTCCCGCTCGCCCCGAGATCAAGCCGTTCGCCTCGGCGGAACGTGCCTGGCTCTGGGCGGCGGGGTGCCTCGCGGCGCGCCGGGCAGGCCAGCCGGCGCCGCGCGACCCGGCAATGCCCTGCACGCCCGAAACCATCCTGCTTCGGCTGGATCGGCTTTACCGGGCGCGCCGGATCGATCTGGTTCACGTCCGCATCCTGCGCCGCTGGGGCGATCGGGGCCGTGCGCCCGACCCGAGGCGCGGCGGCGACCGCAACGATTGGCGGCAATGGCGCGCCGCACTCGCCGAACTGGAGGACGTGCTGCGCGAGCTGGGCATCGTTGCCGGTTTCGAGATTGTTCCGAATTCGCTGGGACGCGAAAATTTTTGCCGAAAAATAGGATTATAGTCATAAATCTCATGAGACCATCCGATCAAACCCTCGAATTTCCCCCTTCCCACCAACAAGGAGACCGACCCATGGCTTTCACTCTGCGCAACCTGTCCGTCCTCGCCTACGCCAACGGCTTCACCTTCTGGCACTATCGTGCCGGCGAGGAGGCTCTGACCGGGCTCGATCGGAGCGATTTCTTCGCCGAGGCCGGTGATCTGTTGTCGCCCGGCGATATCCTGATGGCGTCCGGCGAGGCCGGCGCGCGGATCGGCGTGATCGCGCGCCAGAACCACAGCCTCGTGCTCGCGGCGCTCTGACCAGAAACCTCGGCCATGTCCGGTGGCGGCGCCGGCCGCCATCGGATGGATTTCTTGCCAACTCTTTCGTGAATGCCGGGATTCGGGTTTGATTAAGCCGGTAACCATCCCACATGACCGGCGGCGGTCAGGCATAGGGAGAGTTCGGTTTTGCGTTCGCGAGAATCGATAGGCCGCTGGCGCGGCGCGGCGCGATGGATGGCACGACGGGCTGGCTGGATGGCGCCGCTGGGGCTCGGCGGCTGTTCGATCCGGCAATTTCCCCTGTTCGACCCGGCGGGGCCGATCTCCGGCGCGGAACTGCGGTTCACCATCATCGACGTGGTTGTGGTGCTGTGCATCATTCTGCCGACCACGGTGGCGATCTGCCTGTTCATGTGGCGCTACCGCCGGTCACGCAATGCGGCCTATGACGCAACCTGGTCGCGCTCGATTCCGTTCGAAATCGCGATGTGGGGGATTCCGCTCGCGATCGTCGCTCTGCTCGCCTATTTCTCCTTGCAGGGCACGTTCGAGGTCAACCCCTATGAACCCGGCGCCCTGGCGCACCGGGCGGCGGGACGACGCGCGCTGACCATCAATGTCATCGCCACCGACTGGCAGTGGCTGTTCGTCTATCCGAAACAGCACATCGCGATGGTCGATGATTTGGTGATCCCGGCCGGGCGCGATATCCGGTTCCGCCTGACCTCAACCAGCGTGGTGAACGATTTCTACATTCCCCAGTTGATCGGCATGATCGACGTGATGCCGGGGATGCGGACCAAGGATATCACCCGCGTCAGGCGACGCGGAACCTATGAGGGATTTTCCGCCGATCTCAGCGGCGCGGGTTTCTCGTGGATGCGGTTTCCCACCCATGTGGTGTCGGCCGCTGCGTTCCGGGATTTCGTGGCAAAGATTCAGGCGAAGCATGGGAACCTGACCTACGCCCGGTTCGAGCGCTTGGCGCGGCCGACGATCAATCTCGATGAAAAGCCGGCATTCTTTCCGGCCGTGGCGCCGCATCTGTTCGGCCGAATCGTGGCGGCCGCGCTGCACGGCAAGACCTATACGACACCCGAGCATCTGACCGCGCATATGGCGGAGAATGCGCGGCACCATGCGCCCTATCTCGAGCAAGCCGTCAACCGCCATTAAGCTGGGAGAGACCGCGACGTGTCCCTTGTTCACCTTCAAGGTTCCTGGACACCATGGCTCGGCCGGCTGACGCTTTCGGTGATTCTCTATCATAACGGGATTGTCGATGGCGCCTTTGTGTTCGCTGCCGTCACCGGGATCGTGATCCTTGGCGTCATCACCTATTATCGCAAATGGGGCTATCTGATCCGCGAGTGGATCACCTCGCTCGATCACAAGAAAATCGGCGTGATGTATATTCTCATCGGCCTGGTGATGATGTTTCGCGGCTTCATCGACGCGCTGATGATCCGCACCCAGCAGATGATGGCCGACGGGCCCGATTCGCCGGGGCATCTGCAGGCGCTGCATGGGTATCTGCCGCCCTATCATTTCGATCAGATCTACAGCTCGCACGGCACGATCATGATTCTGTTCGCGGTCACGCCGATCCTGGTGGGGCTGATGAACCTCATCGTTCCGCTACAGATCGGCGCGCGCGACATGGCGTTTCCCTACCTGAACGCGGTGAGCCTGTGGCTGACCGCGGCCGGCGCCGGGCTGGTGATGGCCTCGCTGTTCATCGGCGATTTTTCCCATGCCGGCTGGATCGGGCTGATCCCGCTGACCGAACTTCCCTACAGTCCCGGCGTCGGCGTCGATTACTGGATGTGGGCGATTCAGATCGGCAGCGTGGGCACCACGCTGGGAACCGTAAACCTGATCGCGACGATCGTGAAAATGCGCGCCCCCGGCATGACCTGGTTCCGTATGCCGATCTTCACCTGGACCGCGCTGAGCACCAACATCATCGGGCTGACCGCGTTTCCGGTGCTCGGCGTGGCGCTCGCGCTGCTTGGCTGCGACCGTTATCTGGGCACCCATTTCTACACGGCCGGACTTGGCGGCAATCTGATGCTGTTTACCGATCTGTTCTGGATCTGGGGCCATCCCGAGGTCTATTTTCTGGTGCTTCCCGCATTCGGCATCATTTCAGAGATCATACCGACATTTTCCGAACGGCCCCTGTTCGGTTACATCACCATGGTCGCCGCGACATTTGCGATCGCGGGGATTTCCTGGTCGGTCTGGCTGCACCATTTTTTCACCATGGGCGCGGGACCGGACGTGAACGGATTTTTCAGCGTCGCGACCATGCTGGTCGGCATTCCGACCGGCGTGAAGGTGTTCAACTGGGCATTTACCCTCTATCGCGGCAGGCTGCGGTTCGACACGCCGATGCTCTGGGCGGTCGGCGCGGTGTTTCTGCTGCTGGTCGGCGGTTTGACCGGCATGATGCTGGCGATTCCGCCGATCAATTACACCATCCATAACAGCGTGTTTGTGGTGGCGCATTTCCACTGCATGGTCCTGGTGGTCGCGTTCTCGATTTTCGGCGCGATCGCCTACTGGTTCCCGAAAGTGTTCGGCTTCCGGCTCGACGAGCATAACGGCAAGCGCGTCTTTGCCTGCTTCTCGCTCGGCACGTTCCTGGTCTTTGCCGCGATGTTCGCGCTCGGTTTCATGGGAATGACAAGGCGTCTCGACTATCTCGCCGACCCGCACTGGAAGCCGCTGCTGATCGTCGAGGAGATCGGGGTGTTTTTCTATTGCGTCGCCTGTTATTACTTTTTCAGGATGCTCCACGTCAGCATCCGCGACCGGGCGAAGAATCGGGTGGGCGCCGATGCCTGGGGCACCGGACGGTCGCCTGAATGGATCGCGCGGTCGCCCGTGCCGTTCTATAATTTCGCGGCCACGCCGCATTTCAATGCGCTTGACGAAGCCGCATGGCGGCGCGGACAGGGTCTGTCGGATGTCGCTCCGCGGGACTACGAACCGATCGCCACACCGAAAAACACCATCGCGCCGCCGCTGATCGGGGCGCTGGCGTTCGGCTTCGGCTTCGGGATGGTCTGGCGGATCTGGTGGATGGCCGGCCTCAGTCTGATCGCGGTCATCGGGGTGGTGATCCTGCGGTCTTTCGCGACCGAAACGGAGCATGTGATTTCGGCGGAGCAGATCAGGAGCATGGAAACGACGGGGTCGAGCGTGGGAATCGTGACCGATCACATCAGTCCGCCGGTCGCCGAGGCGGAGGCGTTCCTGTGAGCGGCGCGCAGCCTGTCCTGTGGCTGCCGGGCGGCGAGGAGCACGATCCCATCGCCAACAAAACTTTCGGGTTCTGGCTGTACATGATGAGCGACGCGCTGATTTTCGCGGCGCTGTTCGCGGCCTATGGGGTGCTCGACCACAGGTTCAACGCGGCGGGCGGCGCCACGGCGCGGCAGGTCGCGCATCCGGTCGATGCGTTCTGGCAGACGCTCGCGGTGTTTGCCAGCGTGTTGGCCTACAGCCTCGCGATGGTGAAGCTGAAGGCCGGGAGTCGCCTTGGCGTTCTGCTCGGGCTTGGCGCCGCGGCGCTGCTGGGTCTGGTGTTCATCGGGCTGGAAATCGCCGATTTCGCCAGCCTGATCGGGCAGGGAATCACGCCCGAGCGCAGCGGGTTCCTGTCGATGTTCTTCGTTCTGGTCGCGGTCCACGGGTTGCACATGCTGTTCGGTCTGTTGTGGATCGCGGTGATGATGGCGCAGGTCGCGCTGAAGGGTTTCACCACCGAGGTGGTCACCCGGCTGCTCACCCTGCGGCTGTTCTGGACGTTCCAGGCGTCGATCTGGGTCTGCGTGTTCGTATTCGTCTATCTGAGGGGGGCGTTCTGATGCCGGCTCATTCGACCGATCCGCTGCTGCATCCCGAGGTGCGACAGGCGAGCATCCTGGCCTATGGCGCTGGATTTGTCGCCTCCACCGTGTTCATGGCGATCGCGCTGGTCATCACGCTGGGCCGGGTTCTGCCTTATCTCGGCCTGCTGGCGGCGATTTCGGCGCTTGCGGTGCTCGCCCTGCTGGCGCAGGTCGTGTTGCTGTTCCGGCTCGATCTGTCGGAAACCCAGCTCTGGAAAACGGTTTCGCTGGCCCTGGTGATTCCGCTGTTCGTTCTGTCGATCGGGCTGACCGGCTGGATGTTTCACACGCTGTATCCGCGCACCATGCTGCATTTCATGGCGGTGCAGGGCAGCGGCTCGATGATGTAGAGGCAGGCGTCGCGATCGGGCCATTGCCCAAACCCCTTCGAGCCCTTACCGGATCGGCGGCTTGAGAGGGTGAACGATGCGGATCTTGGTTCTGGGCGACGTGGTTGGGCGGACCGGGCGCGAGTCGGTGGCGGCGGCGCTGCCGAAACTGCGGCGCGATCTGGCGATCGACCTCGCGGTGGTGAACGGCGAAAATGCCTCCCACGGCTTCTGGTATTGGCGTCGATCTATGATGGTGTTCAGCGCAGTGAGGCGGCGCGGATCCGCGGTGACATGGCGAACTCCTCCCGTGCGCCAGCCATCGAATCATAAAAGCCCGATTCGGTCATGTCTAAGCCGAAGTTTTCACTTTGAAACTGCTTGAACGCATTGGGTGGCTTGGGATAGCGCGGTTTTATATTTGAATGATGTGTCCATACATTGGGCTTGCGGCGCGACTCGAGTTGTGATTCCCTGGCGGCATGTTCATCGACGTGGTTCCGCATGGCCGCTCGGCGTCGGCGGTGCTGCTGCGGGAGAGTTTCCGTGAGGGGCGGAAGGTCCACAAGCGCACGATCGCCAATCTGAGCCAGATGCCGCCCGAGTTGATCGACGGTCTGCGCGCTTTACTCGCCGGCGGCACGGTGGTGGGTGGCCCGGATCAAGCGCTCGAGATCCGGCGGTCCCTGCCGCACGGGCACGTGGCGGCGGTGCTGAGAATGATGCGCAAGCTGGAGATCCCGCGCCTGCTGGGACGAACGGTCTCGCGTGAGCGGGATCTGGCACTCGCATTGATCGCGAGCCGGGTGATTTCGCCGGGGTCGAAACTCTCGACGTTGCGTGGCCTAAACCTGGAGACGGCGACCTCGAGCCTCGGCCAGGTGCTCGGTCTCGGTGCGATCGAGGAGCGCGAGATCTACGCGGCGCTGGACTGGCTGGGCGCGCAGCAGGGGCGGATCGAACGGCAGTTTGCCAAGCGCCATCTGCGCGAGAGCACGCTGGTGCTCTACGATGTCAGCTCGTCCTATCTCGAAGGCCGGTGCTGCGAACTTGCCCGGCACGGCTACGGCCGGGATCATCGGCCGGATCGGCTCCAGATCGTCTATGGTCTGCTGTGCGATCGGGAAGGTCGGCCGATCGCGGTCGAGGTGTTCGAAGGCAACACCGCCGATCCCGGCACGATCGCGGCCCAGGTGGAGAAGCTCAAGCGGCGGTTTCATCTGAACCACGTTGTGCTGGTGGGCGATCGGGGCATGATCACCACGGCGCGCATCCGCGAGGCGATCAAACCCGCTGGTCTCGACTGGATCAGTTGCCTGCGCGCTGTACAGATCCAGGACCTCGCCGAAGGGCCGCTGCAGATGTCTCTGTTCGACGAGCGCGATATCGCCGCGATCACGTCGCCCGATTATCCCGGCGAACGGCTGATCGCCTGCCGCAATGCGGCTCTGGCCGGGGAACGCCGGCGCAAGCGCGAGGCGTTGCTTACCGCGACCGAGCGGGAATTGACCCGCATCGTGGCGGCGACGACGCGCAAGCGCGCGCCGTTGCGCGGCGAGGCCGAGATCGGGCTGGCGGTGGGCGCGGTGAAAGATGGCCAAGCATTTCGATCTCACCATCACCACGGATCGCTTCAGCTTCCGGCGCAACGAAGCCGGTATCGCCCGCGAGGCGGCGCTCGATGGGATTTACGTCATCCGGACTAGCGTCGCCGCGGAGGCGATGAGCGATGCCGACACCGTGCGGACCTACAAGGATCTTTCGCGGGTGGAACGGGCGTTCCAGACCCTGAAATCGGTCGATCTCGCGATCCGCCCGGTCCATCACTGGCTCTCGCCGCGGGTGCGCGCGCATGTCTTCCTCTGCATGGTCGCCTATTACGTCGAGTGGCATCTGCGCGATGCCCTCAAGCCGATCCTGTTTCAGGATCACGATCCACAGGCCGCCGAGGCCGAGCGCGCCTCCCCGGTCGCCCCCGCCACGATCTCACCCGCCGCCAAGCGCAAGCGGGGGCGACGCCGCAACGACGAAAACCTGCCGCTCTCGAGCTTTGCCGACCTGATGGCGCATCTGGCCACCCAAACTCTCAACACCGCCGCCCTGTCCACGGCGCCCCATGCGACCTTCACCACCCTGGCCACGCCAACCACACTACAGGCGGCGGCCTTCAACCTCCTCGAGTTCAACCTCCTCGAGATCGAACCCATGCGTGTCCAGTAGACGTCAAAAGCAGATCAAAAAATCCGCCAATAAATCCAAGGGATTCTCGTTCAGACCAATGAAAACTTCGGATTAAAGGTTTCTGTGAGGTCGCGCACCGTTGGCGCCGTGGCACGATCGACCAGCCGGACCGCTTCCGAAGGTCGCGCGATGTCGGCGCGCATCTTGGCCTGACGCCGCGACGCTACCAGTCCGGCGAAACCGACCTGCAGGGCCGCGTCAGCCGATGTGGTGATGAGCTGGCCCGAACGGCGCTGTACGAGGCAGTCCATTCGCTGCTGATCCGCAGCACCAAATGGTCGGCGCTACGGGCTTGGGGCATGAACATAGCCAAGCGCCGCGGCATGGCGCGCGCCCGCGTCGCGGTGGCGCGCAAGCTGGCGGTGATCCTGCACCGCATGTGGGCCGATGGCAGCGAGTTCCGCTGGGGCAAACAGGTCGCCGGAGCATGAGAGCAAGAGGAGTTGCAGCTTCCGCCTGACGCGGGCGGAGCCAGCGTCGTTCCCGTGGGGACGATGGACGGGGTGATCTCGTTGAGAGTCCGAAACCCCGCGACTGGCGATATGTCGCGGAGGTCGCGAAACAGATTGAGACACCTCATCCTCCTAACCCCATCATGCGGCGGCCGTGCGCCGACCGCGGAGAGAAGCGAGTGACCTACGGGAATGGCTTGCGAAAAGAGGAACAGCTTGACACCAACAACCCCAATCAGAGAAGACTCTTATCAAAGAACATCCCCTTCCCGAAGGTTATCGACCCCGCGGATCCCCCGATCCGACCTGAGCGAAACGTGCCAAACTCAATCACATCCCTGCGTATCGCCATCGCCCGCGCGATCTCGCGCACACTGCCCCGTTGCCCACGCTGCCAACGAACTTTTGAGCACCAATATTTATGACACAGTAAGATTATACAACCCCCACCGTCACCGCCGTGACATTGTCGTTGACGTGACGGGCCAGGGCGGCGGCGATCAGCAGTTCGGTCGGCGGCACTCCGTCGGGCGAGCCGAGCAGTGCGGCGATTTCGGCATCCGGCAGGGTTTTGCTCAACCCGTCCGAACACAGCAAAAATCGATCCCCCGGCATGGTCTCGCCGATCGCCTTGTCGAGTTCGAGCACGGAATGATCCGCGCCCACCGCCCGCGTGATCACGTTCGCCTGCGGATGATGCTCGGCAGCCTCGGCGCTGAGCGCTCCGTCATCGACCAGCGCCTGCACCAGCGAATGATCGCGGCTGATCTGCGTCAATTCGCCGTCGCGCAGCAGATAGGCGCGCGAATCGCCGGCCCAGAGACAAGCGAAATGGGTGTCGCGCAGCACCAGAACCACCACGGTCGAGGCGATCATCGCGCCCGGCCCGCGCGTCGCCGCCTCCGCCTGCAGCACCGCATGCACCTCGGCGATCGCCATCCGCACGCGGGCCAGAAGTTCGGCGGCGGTGAGGCCCGGCTCCAGCCGGTCGAGTGCGGCGACGATCATGCCGGAGGCAAGATCGCCGGATTGATGCCCGCCCGCGCCATCGGCCACCGCCCAAAGGCCGAGATCGGGCCGGGCGAGATAGGCATCCTCGTTGTGCCGGCGCACCGTGCCCACATGGGTCTGCGCCCAGCTTTTCACCGTTGGAATCATGGCACGCGGATCGCCGCCGCATCTGCCAGAAGACCTAAGAAATCCGCGGGGTCGGGCAGCCCATCGGTCTCGATTCGTGCGGCGTCCTTGCGCGGTGCACCCTCGGTCCACCAAACCCCGCCCGCGCGCGGGATGTCGCCCGGCGCCGGCGGGACGGCGGCGAGCCGCGCGGCGAGGGCTTCCGGCGCGAGATCAGCGGTGACTGCTTCGAATCCCAAAGCCTCGGCCGCATCGAGCCACGCAGCGCCCGCGCCCGAGATTTCAGCCGCGATGATCAGCGGGAAACAACGGCCCACCTGATCCATGCTCGGCAACCACACACCGCCCAGCCCGGAGACGCCGGCAACGCCGGGTGCGAGCGCGAACCGCCAGACCGGCGCCTCCATCCAGCACGGCATCCAGTCCTCGCCGAGCGCCGCACGGCTCGCCGCCAGCGCCGCACGCGCCCATCCATCGAGCGCATCGACCGCATCGCCCGGCAGGCCGGACCGCACGAAATCGCCCCGCACCGGAAGCTTGCCATAAAACCCGGCGAAGCCCGGCGCTGCGCCCGTCATCCGCCCAGGCTCGGGCAGCGGAAACCGGTCAGGGCGCCCGGCGCGAACGGGTTGAAGATCGAGCCCGCTTCGATGGTGAACGCGGCACTCTGGCCGCCCTGGTCGAAGGTGAGCGTATAGCGCGCCGACGAGCCGCCTTCGGTCAGGCTGCCCTGGTTGAACAGGCGAAACACCGCCCATGGCCCGCTCGCCTGCAGCGTCACCGGGGTTCCGCCGGCGGCGGGGGTGATGATCAGCCGCGCCGTCTGCATCCCGTCCGCGCCCGGCCAGGTCACCGAGGTCGGCACCGTCGGGCCATGGGCGTAGGTGATGGTCACCCTGCCGAGCTGTAGCGTCACCTGCGCGGCACCAGACGACAGGGCAATCGGTGTGATGGTGAACTGGACGCTCGGCGTGGCACTGCCGACGAAGAACATCTGCTGGATTTCCTGCGCGCGCTGGAATTCCGCCACCGCACCCTGGCTGACCGGCGGTGCCACGCCGTTCACCGCCTGCACCCGCCAGACCCCGCCGGTCATGTTCACGAACGGTCGGACCTGGGTGTTGAAGAACGTGTCGAGCGCGCCGCCGGGTGCGAACAGATGCGCGAAATCGGCCAGCGGCGTGCCGGAACTTGATTGCGGATCGAAGGGGTAGTGCCCGGCCACCGCCTTTTCGCAAAGCTGCGCGGCGCCGCCCGGCGCCTTGAACGCGGCTGACGCCGAGGCCGCGGCGCTGCCGCCGCGCAGCGCGTTCGCCGTCGCGGTAATGCCGGAAAGCCAGCGACGCACCGGTTCGGGGTCGTGCTGCGCCTCACCCGCGAGCAAGGCCGCGGGGTCGCCACCGGCACCCGGTGCCGCCGGCCCGGCCGCACCCGGCGCGGTGGCCGCGAGGGTCGCCAGTTGCTGCTGCACCTGATCGATCAGATGCAAGGTCAGGCTGATCGGCGCGCCCGCCGCGCCATTGCCGACATAGATGCGCAGCGGCGCGAACCGTGCGTCGATCGCACTGCCCGGCGGCAGTGCGGCGGCGCTGGCGGGGGTTGGACCGAGCAAGCCCTTCAGCCGCTGCGCCGCGGCGCTCACCGCCGCCGCGTGGGGCGCCCGCGCCGCGAGCTTGGCCGCCCCTTTCGGCGGTTTCGGCGGCTTGGTGAGGGTGAGCTGCCGCGCCATCGAGGCAAGCAGCGTCTTCATCGGCGATTGCGGCGACCCCAGCACATAGAGCGCCTGCACCGACTGTCCCGCCCCGCCCAGCGGTGCCAAGTTGAGATCGTCGATCATCGCCTGCCAATGCGCCGCGTAATCGGTCTCATACAGGCTGATGACATCGTGTTCGAGCGACTGCATCTGCGGCGAATTCGGATCAATCTGGTTGCTCCGCCCGAGCACCCAGCTTTCCCGCGCCACATCCTGCGACGCGTGGGACAAAGCCGGCAGCAGCACCCCATAGAAGCCGCGCACCGTGTAAAAACCGGGAATTCCGCCGGTCAGCTTTTTGCCGGTGGCGTTGACGAACAGCGGCGTGCCGGCGGCACCCAGCGCCGCCGCCGGGGTCCACTCCGGCACGCGCGCCGCCGCCTGTGAATCGCGGATGCGCGAATAGACCCGCTCGGCGATCGGCACCCGCGAGAAAGTCGCCCGCGCGGTGGCGATCAGGCCGCCATCGAGCGGCACATTGGGGAGTGGGCGCGCGAGCAGCGTCCGCAGATTCGCCATCAACGCCGCGCGGGTATCGGCCTGGGCCAGACCCGGATAGAGCCGTTGCCAGTCGAGCTTCATCCACGCCTCGACCAGCGGCGCATCGAGCGGTCCCTGATTGCCGAGCATCAGATACACCCGCGTCGCCTGATACAGATAATCCGGACGGTCGAGCCCGCCGCGCATCTCGGCCTCGAGTTGCAGCACGAGACGTGGCAGCAGCGCGAAACCGAGCGTATGGCGATACACGGCGGATGTCGCCGCGCGGATGTCCGCTCCCTGATCCAGCCCGTAACCGACATAACCTTGCGTCGGTTTCGCCTCGGCAAGTTGCCTCGCCCGATCGAGCAGCGGCAGGATACTGGGCAGATCGGCGCTCAAAACCGGGTCGAGTTTCAGCGCCGCGGCGATTTTCTGCTCGGCCGCCAGTCCCTGCCTGGCCCGCGCGATCGCGGCCGCATTGTTGCCGTGGCTGACGAACAAGGCGATCAGCGCAAGCGCGAAAAGGAGTCCCACCACGCCGAAACCCGCGCCGCGCAGCAGCGCCCGGCGCCGCGCGAGGCTGCGATCGGCCGAACCGAGCATCGCCTCGCCGAAAATCACCCCGGAGAGCAGCCGGCCCAGGAAATAGGACCGGCCCGATTGCGGCCGCAGGCTGGGCGCGCGGCGCTGATCGATGCCGAAGGCGCGGGACAATGCGCCGGTCAGCCGGTCGATCGGCGTGCCCTCCTGGGTGCCCGATGCGAAATACACGCCGCGCAGCCACGGCGCGGGGTCGAGCGCCGAGCCGGCGAACGCCTCGGTCAGAAACTCGGCGAGCGGCGCTTCCAGGCTGGCCACCTGGATCGGAAACCCGGCGATCAGCGCGCGCCGGTCCGGGCTGCGCTCTGCGGCCAGCCGGTCGAGCAGCCGATCCTCCAGCCGGGCGAGCAGCGCCTTGAATTCGGCGCCGAACCCGCCCGCCGCGCCCTGCGCCGAGCGCGCCTGGTTCGGGAAGGTCGCGCCCCAGACCTGCGAGCGCCCCGCCGTGTCCAGATCGTCGAAAAATTCGGTGAACCCGGCGATCAGATCGGCCTTGGTAAAGATCGCATAGACCGGCACGGTCACGCCGAGCCGGGTGGTGATTTCCTTGATCCGCGCGCGGATCGCGCGGGCATGAGCCAGACGGGTCGGCGCGTCGGCCCCGGCGATATCGGCGAGCGCGATCGCCACGATCACCCCGTTCAGCGGCTGGTGTGGCCGGGTGCGCTTGAGCAGATCGAGAAAGTCGAGCCAGCCGGCCTGATCGACCGAAGCGGCCGAATCCTGGGTGGTATAACGCCCGGCGGTGTCGATCAGCACCGCTTCGTCGGTGAACCACCAGTCGCAATAGCGCGTGCCGCCGATCCCGGCGACCGCCCCTTGGCCAAGCTCGGCGGCGAGCGGGAATTTCAGCCCGGCATTCAGCAGAGCGGTGGTTTTGCCCGCGCCGGGCGGCCCGATGATCGCATACCACGGCTGTTCGTACAGGTAACCGCGTGTGCCGCGCGCGCGGGCCAGGAGGCCGAGCGCCTTTTTCAGCTTGGCGGAAATCGCCGCGAGTTCTTCCTGCTTGGCGCCCGCTTCGGGATCGGCCGGAGCGGCGGTGATCGCCTCCTCCACCGCCTTGGCCCGTTTGCGGCGCCGGCGATCGAGCCACAGATTGATGCCCAGCCACAGGACAATGAAGATCAGAACGATGATCGCGCGGGCCAGAATCCCGGCGAGCGGATGCCAGAACGGCGCGAAAAACCACACCAGTGCGGCGAGAATCGCGATGCCAATCCCGCTCAGCACCCAGCGGATCAGGCCTGGCTTCATCGCGCCACACCCCGGATCAGCACGATCTCGATGCGCCGGTTCAGCGCGCGCCCCTGCTTTGTCGCGTTGCTCGCGATCGGGTCCGCCGCGCCGCGTCCTTCGGCATTGATCCGGCTCTGATCGCCGATCGAGCGGTCGAGCACCGAAGCCGCCGCCTTCGCGCGATCCTGCGAGAGCACGAGATTGTTCGGAAATTGCAGCGTGTGGATCGGCTGGCTGTCGGTATAGCCGATCACCTGCACCTGGCCGCGCTCGCGCGCCAGCGCCGCGCCGATCTTGCCGAGCAGCTTCAGCGCGGTGGATTCCACCGTCGCACTGCCGGAGGCGAACAGGCCGGTGTTATTGATGCGCACGATCGGCGCGTTGACGGTGCCGAGCACGCTCACCTCGCCCTTGGCGATCTCGGGGGCAAGGAAGCCACGCAGCCGGTCGAGCACGGTGGGCTTGGGGGCGACCGGCGGCGGCGGCGGCGTGACCGGCCCGGCGCGCACCAAGGCGGGCATATGCGCGGGGTTCGCCGCGAGCGCGCTTGCGTAAAGCGCGTTGGCCCGGCTGCCCAGCGCATAATCGAATCCGGCATAGACCAATGCCAGCACGCCGAGCGCGGCCGCGGCGGCCACCCAGAGCGGCAGGCTGGCCCGGCGCGGCCGGTACGGTGCGCTGACGCCCTGCCAGTGGGGCGCGAGCGTGGCATCGCCCAGTGGACGGGCGCGGCGGATGGTCGAAAAAACCTCCTCGCGCAGCCGGTCGATTTCGGCGGGGCCGCGCGGGCTCAGCCGGTAGCGGCCCATATAGCCGAGCGAGAGACACACATACATCAGTTCCAGAACCTGCAGGAAATTTCCGGGATTCTGCCGAATCTGGCCCAATATGTCGAAGAACCGCTCGCCCGAACGCACCTCCTGGTGGAAGGTGGACACCAGCGAGCGCGCCGCCCAGCCACCCTGGCTGCCCCAGGGCGTTGCCAGAACCACATCGTCCAGGCTCGCGCAGAGCGCGTAATGGGACGGGCGCAATTGCTCCACCGGCATGCCGGTTTGCCGGCAGGTCGCCTCGAAGTCACGCAGCGCGCGCACCGCGCGTTCGCGCAGATCGCCGGAATCGGGCGGGTGCAGCGTGTTGCGCAGCCGGGCGAGCAATTGCAGCAGCGGCGCGGCGGCGGCGAGCAGCGGCGTCGAACCGATATTCAGCGTCTCCGCCCCGCCCGAGACCGGCTCGGCCGGCGGCATCGGCGGCTCATACCCTCCACCGGCCGGCGGCTGCGGTGACGGCGGTTGCGGCGGACGTTTCCCCCCCGGCGACGGACGGATCACCGTGCGATCGGAATCGTCCGGTTCGGAAAACGGGTTGTCGCTCATGCCCAGTCCTTCAGCCGCGGATCGCCCAGAGTTCGAGCTTCAGCCCCGGAAACTCGCCGGAGATATGGAGCGCGAAGGCACCGGAATTCTGCATCTGCTGCCAGTGCGGGCTGCCGCGATCCAGCTCGAAATAGCTTGCTCCAGCATAGAACGGAATCTGCCGTGGCGCCACCGGCAGCGGCCGCACCGCGATTCCCGGCAGCGCTACGTTCACCAGCTCGCGGATATGCTCGACCGCGCCGATCTTCACCTGCGCGGGGAACAGCCGGCGCAGCGTCTCGCCCGGCACATCCGCCTGCACGCTCAGCACGAAATTCGCCGCCCGCAGGATCGAACGGTCGTTGATCGGGCCGACATGCACGCCGTGCCGCCGTTCCTGCAACGGAATCGCGACCGCGTTCTGCTCGATCACCGCCGACAGCGCGCGGCGCAGATCGGCCACAACCGGCGCGAAACTGCGCTGCAAATCCTCGTGCCGATAGCCGGGATACGCATTGGGCCGGCGCGAACCCTCGATGAACGTGGCAAACTCGGCGGCCATTTCGACGAACGCCGAATAGAGCGTCTCGGGATGAATCACCGCCGCGTCGGCCCAGTGCTGCAGCAAAGCCTGCCAGCGATTGATCGCCTGGAGCAGCATGAAATCCGCGACCTCGGCCACGCCGCGCGAACCGGGCGCATTGAGCCGTGCCGCCAGCGCCTCGCCGCGCTGATGGATCATGCCGGAAAACTCGGCGATCAGTCCGGCGAGCGCCGCCGCCGCGTGGCACACCAGGGTGGGTGGAATCCAGCGATCGTCCAGCGTCACCCGCTTATCCGCCGACACCTCGACGATGCGCGCCACTGGCAGGCAGAGAAACCCCGCACGATCCTCGGTATCGAGCAGATAGCGCAGCCGCAGCCGGCCGATCAGTACCTCGGCCGGTTCGGGCGCGGCGGAATGCGTGTCGTAGGCCTCGAATCGCGCGGCGTTGTAGCGTCCTTCGGTGCTGCCGTCGGCCGCGGCGATCTCCGGCGCTCCTGGCTGGCGGACCGGCAACGCCAGATGGACCAGCACATTGCGCACGCCATCCGCCACGTCGAGCGGCGCCGGATGATCGGCCTCGCTCGGCAGGGCGAAGGGCGTGCCATCCTCGAACACGCCGGCCGCCTCGGCCAGCGCGAACCGGCCGGTGCCCAGCAGGTCGCGGTTGATCACCGCATGGGTCACGCCCCAGGGATGCGGACGCAGTGCTGCGACCCGCCCGCGCAACAGCGCCTCCAGCCAGCGATCCTGCTGCTGGAAATGCTGCGAGCGGAGAAACATGCCCTCCTGCCAGACGACCTTGTTGGTCCAACTCATCGACGCTCAGCCCTTCTTGACGGAGGGCGTTAGCTTGGCCGCGATGCCGTCGATACGCAAGATCAACGGGTTGGGTCCGTGCGGCGCGAGCTTGGCGACCAGGCGCCATTGCGCCCGGTCGATCGCGCGGAACAGCACGACGATGCCGAGCGATTGCGCCCCCGGCGGCAGACGCCGCTTGACGCCGACCGTGGCGCCGGGTGCCACGATCACCTGATCGGATGGTCCGGCGAGGTCGGCGCCGAGCAGCGATGCCGCATTGTCCATCAGCGAGTACGGGTCGGCGGTCATGAACTTGCCCGTCGCGGTGAGGGGATAGATCCGCACGGCGACCGGCTCGGCGGTTCCCGAAGCGTCCGGGTTCTGCGTGGCACTGCCGATCACGGTCAGATCGAGCGTGGCTGCCGGCTTGGGCGGTGGCGCTCCGCCGCAGCCGGCGAGCAGGAGCGGTGCGGCGAGAATGATCCACCGGCGTTTCATGGCTCGCGCGCCTCTGCTTCGGCAAGCGCGCGTTCATAGGCGCGAGCGAAAGCCTTGCCGAACACGCTGTCGAAATCGTCGGCCAGCGCGCGGCTGATCTCGCCGTGTAGCGCTTCGAACGCGTCGAAGGCACGCGCCCGGCGCTGCGCCGGCAGCATGGCGCGCCCCTGTTCGGCCTCGGCGCGCAGCGACGCCGGATCGAGCCGGTCGAGCAAGGCGCGCACCGCCGCCTGCATCGCCCCCATGGTGGCGATTTCGTGCAAGCGGATATCGCGCAGCGCATCGGCGATCGCCGCATCGGCGGCGATGTCGGTGCGCCGGCCAAGACCGAGCAAGGCTGCCATCGCATCGTCATCATCCGCCGAAAATTTCAACGGATTGTTACCGCGCGCGCGGATCATGGTCTGCTCGATGCGGAATTCGCCCTTCACCGCCGCCCGCGCGATCATCGCCTGGCGCAGCCCGGCGACGGTAGCGCGGAACGCCGCGCCGAGGCGGCGCATCACCTCGGCGGAATCGCCGGTCCGCGCATTGCCCATGCCGGCGGCATCGAGAAACACCGCGAGCAGATCGGCATCCCGGCTGACGGAAGGAGTCGGCGGTGCTTCCGGGACGGGCCGCACCGGCGGTGGAATCGGCTGTGCCGGCGGCACGGGCAAAGGCTCCGCCGACCTGACGTTTTGCGGCTCCGCCGGTCTAACGCCTTGCGGCTCCGCCGGTCTAACGCCTTGCGGCTCCGCCGCGGGCCTCACGTCGAGATCCCAGTCATCGGGCAGGAGCTTCGGCGCCATCGGCGGCGGCCGGAACGCGTCGGAATGGGCGGGCGAATGATCGGCGACCGGCTTGGCACCGAACAGCGAATCACCCGGTGCCAGGGGATCGAAATCATGGGGCAACGCGACGCTGCCGGCGCCGCCGAACCAGGAGTCCGGCTGCGTCGGTGCGGCCGGTGCCTCCGGCGCGGCGAAAGGATCGTCGCCGAACGGATCGTCGAACACGCTGCGCTGCGGCCCCAACCCCGGCGACGGCGCGGCATGGCTTTGCCGCACGTCCAGTCGCACCTCGATCTCATAGGTGCCGAGGCGGATGCGGTCGCCATCGGCGAGCGTATGCACGGCACCGGCGCCGAGCGGCGCGGCGTCGCGATTGACAAAGGTGCCGTTCGTGCTGGTATCGGCGAGTTGCCAGGCGCCGCCGCGCCAAGCGATCACGCAATGGCGCTTGGACAGCACGCGTTCGGGGTCGGTCAGCACCCAGTCATTGTCCGGCCCGCGCCCGATGCGAAATTCGCCGCCCTCCAGCCGGCGCGTCTCCGGCGGCGCGGCATCCGGGCAGCGCAGCACGCTCAGCACCAGCGTCATGAGGCCGCCTCTTGCGCCAGCCTGCCGCCGCCGCCCTGGGCGATCTCGCGCGCCGAGTTGAGGAAGCGTTCCAGCCGAACCAGCCGGCGCGACGGATCGCCGCGCACCGAGGCGAGAATGACCGCGCCCGCCACCGCGACCCCGGTGAGATGCGGCGCCGGTGGGTTGGCCGGCATGCTCTCAGGGGCGATGCTCGGGCCGGACCAGAACGCACCCACCGCCGTCCAGGCTTCCGGGCTCTGGAACCCCACCTGCTCGGCGAGTGCCATGGCCTGGCGCCGCGCCTCCTCGGTCTGCGTGCGCACCCAGGTCTCCGCCGCCTCGCGCGCGGCCCGGTCCAGTTCGGGCAGATTGGCGGGCGCGGTGTTCAGCGCGCACATCGCAGCCCACCACACCGCCTCGCGCTTCGGCAGCGCATGGGCGAAGCAGCGCGCCGCTTCGACCAGGAATCCGCCGCCCGCCAGAGCGGCGATCAAGCCCGGCACGGTGGCGGCATCCGCGCCCGCCGCGCGGGCCTCGGGCCCCAGTGTCGCGCGGGCGACGACCTCGTCGCGATCGGCGCCGCCCAGTTTGTCCATCGCCGCAGCGTCCATGGCTCAGTTCACCTTCACCAGGCCACCCTGGATCGTCATGATGCCAGCGGCATTGAGCTTGGTCATCGGCGCGCTGGACTCCAGCATCGTCTGGCCGTCGAATTTGATCTTCAGGGCGGTGAGGGTGATGCCGGACTGGTCGATCTTGATCGTATTCTCGCCCACTTTCAAGGTGATCGACTGGTCGGACTGATACAGCACGCTCTGCGTCACCTTCACCGTCTGGGTGCCCTGGATGGTGATCGCTTCGTTCTTCTTCACCGTCACGGTGCGGCAATCGCCGATCGTCATGGTCTGGTCGTGTTCGACCTCGATCACGTGGTCCTTTTGCGCATGCAGCAGAACCACCTCCGATCCCTTGGTATCGTCGAACGAGAATTCGTTATAGTCCGCCACCCCGCCGCATTTGGTCGAGCGCGATCGGAAACCGCTCTTGTTCTTCTGCGACGCCGGAAAGATCGGCGTGTTGGTGGAATTGTACAGTGCGCCGACCGCGACTGGCCGGTCGATATCGCCTTCAAGAAACGTCACCGCCACCTCCTGGCCGACGCGCGGAATGAACTGCGCCCCCCACCCCGGCCCTGACCAGGGCTGCACCACCCTGAGCCAGAAACTGCCCGAGGGCGTGGTCTCGTTGCGGTGGTCCCACGGAAATTGAACTTTGATCCGGCCGAGATCGTCGGTGTAGATTTCTTCGCCTTCGGCGCCGATCACCGTGGCGGAATAGAAGCCGGTCATCGCCGGCTTGGGCAACGGCACCGGCTGCCACGGCGTCGCGGCGGGGAAGGCCGAGAATGATGCGAATATCGTTGACTGGCCCGCCTCACTGGCACTAGTTCCGGCGTCCGTCACCATGATTGCTACCGCTTGGAGCACATAGTCCGCGGTTCCGCCATCATTGGTAGGGTCGCCAATAAGAGTGAATTTACCCCCAGGATAAAGGCTCGGAATCGTCGCTTTGCCGTCATATTCCCGCGAACGCACTTCTCTTGCCTGCATATGCCGCTTGGCGATGCTCTGCGCCGTGCCGGGGTCTGGTGCAAAACTCGGCCAGCGGTAATGCGAGCGGTCTGATGCCCCCGACGTCTTCAGGATAGTCGGCTCCTCGCCCTTGATCCGGGTCGCGGCGGCGGTAGGGTTGTAATCGCCGGTATCGGATTTGCCCGTCGTCGTGGCATCGCTTTGATGCCATTCGTAAACATCGGCATCGATTGTGGTTTTCGAGGCAAAAACCAAAGGTGAAGCCGGCAATGTCTTGAAAGCGGCGTTCGAGTTGCCCACCACCAGCGTGTGCTTGCCGTCGCTATGCTCGAAGAAATAGAACAGCCCGTCAGCGGCAAGGATCCGATTGAAAAACCCCAAATAGGTCTCGTTGAACAACACCGTATAGGGCCGCGTCGGAGGCGCGCCACTGATCCTGAAATCGCTGTCAATCACGCCGAACTCGCTCAGGATCAGTTTGGCGATATCGACCGAGCTCTTGTTCTCGAAAAATCGGCAATCGCTGGTCTGCGCCAGGAATTGCAGTTTAGGAACAATGGCGATCTCGTAGTCCCAGTAACCGCCAAGTCCAGACAGGTCAGACTCGGCCCCTCTTGCCGGAAATTGCACGACACTGAGGACCAATCCGTTAATATAACATTTGTTTGCGCTTTCGTCGGCAATAGTGAGTGTAACCGGATGATACAGCAACTTATCTTGATCGATGATCGAGGCTCCGGAGCGTAGACGGACGAAATACCGGAAACAGGCGCTGATCTCGCCGTTTCCCTGCACGAGAACCGGTTTGAAGACATTTGGCCCCAGCGGCGTCACGATATCAAGCGTATCAACCAGAACAGTCATCACGATTCTTGACCTTATACAGCATCAGTTGCAGCCAGAATATATGCAGAAATCTTGCATTATGGCGTAAATGGTTTTTTGTGATGCAAACACCAGAATAAATATAAACAAAAAATTACAAAACTTATGCAAACAAATATATTTATGACATCAAATAAAATTCTATTGACAGTATTTCTGTTTTCACCAAAATTCACAAAATATTTTTCTGAAAAAACATTAACGAAAACGACAAAAATTTGAAGTGTAAAGAAATGTAAATTTCCATATTTTAGCGGAACCAAAAAAACTACCGTGGCAACAGGAAACAAAATTACCAGAAAAGCAAATTCCAAAGAAACTCGAAATCCAGCCGGCCTGTGAAACGTCAATCCAAAATTAAACAAAAGCAACCAGAACCCAAGCAGCAAAAAAACAAATGAAAATGCCAGAAACAATCCGCTGGAGTATGTGCGTTTAACCCCAAATTTTTCATTTGATTTTATTTTTTTTTCTTTATCGTTGTCGATATTTTTCATGGCTTTATCTCTGTCAACCGGAAGAATTAAACGAATTATTTAGAACAGATTTGAGCGCTGGAATTTTATCATACGCGCGCTCGTCGCCAATCCGGCACTCGCCGACATCGTTTGGAAACATCAGGGAGAATTGAAACGCGGGAACATCTGTATACAAGCCATTTAATGGTCCATTGTAGGACGACAAGCCGAGTGAAAGCGCACTCGCTCCGAAATCATTGGCGATTTTTAGTGCAAGTGCGGCTCGGATGGCGCTGATTTTTGCCTTGCGACCGCCAACGTCTAGCAATTTGCCTAGCTTGACTCGTTGACCTGGTCCAATTTTACCACTCAGAGAATCCATTATGCTAATATTTGCTTCAGAAAGTGTCCCTGATGTTTCGTTAAAATCCCTCCACGGAGCAATAATTTTAAATATTTCCGGTATATTTAATGACAATTTTCCTGTTTCCTTAAGCGATTTGATGCTCATCTTCATTAAATTAGCTGCCCACTTCCCGTCGACAAATTGCACCGCAAATGCTCCAGCTGCAACATCTTTGTAAAGCGAACTATATTTAGCCTTTGGATTATCTTCCTGATAATCCAGCAAACCGTGATCATTTATATCACTGTTCACCCGCAGCGCATCGTTCGTCACCACAGCGGCACCGGTCGCAAGCTGGACAAGCCCCCATGCGCCAAGCGCGCCAACGCCACCGGTCGCGATAACCAAGGCAACTCCGATCCCAAGAACCACCACATCCAGCCCAAAGGAGATAAGATCATCCCGGGTTTCGGGACTTAAAGATGTGCCTGTTTTCTTCCAGTTCATAGTCGTTGCCAGATCGGGCGCAGGCCTGCTCGTGGCTTGCCATTGCATCGTTTTTGCCAGATCGCCGCTCCCCGACCCGGAGGGCGGCACACGCCAGTGGATCAATCCCGGATTGCCCGGAGCAGCCGTGTGGATATCCGGTCCTGCGCTGCAAATCAGATAGGGTTCATCTGGCGTCATCGGTTTGCGAATGACCTCTCCGACGCCATGGCTCGTCATGATTACGCCTAGGTTACGCATTGCTCGGTCGCGATCGATTACGCTGCAAAGAGTCAGCCCCACCACAACCCGCTCGTGCATCTGGGCCATCAGCAATTCCTCCTAGCGAGCGTCATGGTCCCATCAACCCAAATGGTACATTAGCAGCCCCGATCCAACCGTATCGACCTGCGTTTGGGTGATGCCGATGACGAGTCCGTTCAGATAGCACTGATGCGGCCCGCCTTGCGCGATCGTCATCGTCACCGGCTGATGCAGCAGCTTGTCGACGTCGAGCGTGGAGAGGCCGGAGCGTAGGGTAGCGACGTAGGTAAACGGCACACTGATCGTCGCCGTGCCGCCAATCCCCACAATCTTAAACGCTGTTGGTGGCAACGGCGTCGAGATGTCCAAAAGATCGACGATTACGTCCATTAGCTCCCTGGCTCCCAGGATAGGGGATCGTCTAATATCGCAACAAGCCGTAACCGCCTAGGTTTCGTATCCGAGAAGAGTTGGCGCAGGAGTTGGCATGAACATTAATTTAGCCAGCCGTTTCCCTGGTACGCCGATGACCGGTTCCGATCGGCGTTTAGCGTCTCGCCCTCGGAAATCGGCCGAGCGCTCCCGGAGGCGCGGCGGCGCAATGATGCTGATCGGCATATTCCTTGCGGGCGGATTGGGTTCCGGCATCGGATATGCCGCGGCGCAGAAAACCGCGCCGGTCAAATATCACTACAAGCTGATCATGGATAACGCCCCCCGGCTCTGCCCGAAAGTCGCCGCGGTTTATGATCGCCTTTTGGTCAAGGTCCAGGAGGGTAGGCTGCCAGTCAACCGGTTCGCCGATTGGAGCCGGCTGACGACCTTCGAGGTTACCCATCCAGACGCGTTCAAGGTCGCTGGCCTCACGCAACCACCCTTCATCGGCACCTCCAATCTAGGCGATCTCTATCGGGTGACGCTGTATAGGAACCACGAGAGCCGGATCGTCGCGGTTCAAGCCAGGAACGCGGGGCGTGCGGAGACTACGTCTACGGTCGATTACACTCTTCACCGCCATGCCGCGATGCGCATGGTCCCCGGCAAGCGGGTCGGCGGTCCGTTCTGGCGCGTCTTTCAGGGGCGCAACTATAATCCGAAAACCGGACCAACCTATCCCGTCTATACCTACGGTGCCCATAGATTCAGACATCCCGCCGTTTCGCAAGATAAAAATCACGACTGTAATGCTTCTGTAATGGGCCTTTTGGTGTCAAGTCCACCGAGTGATCATCTCGTCGCCGGGATCATGCTTCTTCTGTAATGGGCCTTTTGGTGTCAAGTCCACCGAGTGATCATCTCGTCGCCGGGATCATGCTTCTGTCCGTG
>NZ_JAIMBZ010000027.1:0-46492 GCF_025499445.1 Acidiphilium sp. AL | reverse complement strand
CGCGATCCTCGACGCGCCGACGGCGCCGACGTTCTTCCTCCATTCGGCTCTCGAGCTGGCGGGAAAACCGGACGGTTCCAGGATGTAAGCCGTCCAGCTCACTTCGCAGAGCGGGGAGAGTGGTCAGCGTGTCGCCCGCAAGCAATCCGGCCGCGGTGCAATATCGGGTGATGACGGCGTCCACGGTGTTCCGGTCCCTGGGCCCACGCACATGCACGGCACTGGATCCATCGACAGCAGGAAATATTTCAAGCCGCGGACTACCGGCCCGCCCCGCCGCGGCAAAGGCGCGCTTCCCTTTGCGACGCAATGCTTCGAGCACCCCCTCGATATGTTTGCAGGTACCGAGACCGTTGACCCGCCAGTCCGGGCAGCCGCAGGAGTTTTCCCGCAGAATCAGAGAGCGAATTTCGACTTCATACGTGGCTCCGCTGGTCGAGTGCACGCGGAAGTTACCGAAGTAGGGATGTTCAGGCTCCAGATTTTCAATGGCGCCGATATCGGTGAGCCCCCGCCACCGGCGCCGTTCGAGTTCATCGGCGTCGGTCGTGTTCCAGCCTTGAAAGCCGGAACTCCTTTCCTGCACCTTCTTCGCCTTCCGAGGCGATCTTTTGACCCGACTCGTCGTCATCCTTTCCTCCGTATCTTGAACACAGGGAAACCTGACGGACAGGGCCGATCGGCGCAATGGTGTCAAGAGTGTAAAATCGCGCGCGATAGCGCCCCCCTCACTGGCGAAAATCGCGTCCAATTCAGCACGCGATCATCGCCTCGTTCCACTTTCACCTTGCGCGACGGGGGCGTTCCAAAACTGGGCGATGTCCTGGTCCTCGGTACCGATGGCGTTGGATGTGATTCGCTTTATTCTTGCCGATTCGGGGCGACAAGATGGCGGGATCTCCTATGCGGACGTATCTTCGGACCGTATTAAGCTGGTGACGACGATCGCAACTCCGGCGGAGATGAGGGCTGCACGGATCGGTTCGGCAACCGGCTGTTCGGTCACCAGAACGTCGAGCGCGTCCAGACCGCAGAGCAAAACAGGGGCCGAGCGGCTGAACTTGGTGTGATCGGCGAGCAGGATTACCCGGTCGGCCACCGTCATCAGTGCGCGTTTGGCCGGCCGTTCGATATCCGCCGCGACATAGACGCCGCGACTATCGATCGCCGCGGCGCCGAGAAACAAGGTACGCACGCGCAGGCGCGCAGCCGCGTCGGTTGCGAGCGGCCCGACCAGGGCAGCGCTGTCGCGGAACAGATCTCCGCCGAGTGCGATGACGCGGTAGCGGCCCCGCTCCATCGCCGTGACGATGGCCGGCACTGAATGGGTGACGATGCTGCCGGCGAAACCGGGATCGAGTCGCTCCAGCACCCGCAGCGCGGTGCTGCCGGCATCGATCGCGATACTGTCCTGCGGCCCGATTAGCGCGGCTGCCGCACTCGCGATCGCGTCCTTCGCTGTCTCGTTCTGAAGCTGGCGGTGCAGGAAGGAGCCTTCCCTCGGTACCGCCTCGGTAGCCTGAGCGCCGCCGTGGACCAGCCGAACCCGGTCGGCGGCGGCAAGCCGCGCGAGGTCCCGGCGGACCGTCATTTCGGAAACCCCGATGGTGGCGGCAAGATCGGCGACGGTGAGGAATCCGGCCGAGGCGAGACGCGCGTGAATCGCCTCCAGCCGGGCGTCGGCGGCACCATACTTCATCGTTAACGCGCGGCCCAACAGAGGGCATGACACAGAACGAACGGTCGACTCATCGATATCTCCTCTATCCTATATAAAACCACTTTACACGGGACCGCGACAATGGTATAAAATTACCAAATTTGGTAATTTTGCAACAAACAACACGTCTAGGATACCATGCCGCCGCGCTTAGGATCATCCCCAGCCGTCTTCGTCGGCCTCGCGACCTGGGACACGATCGCGCTGGTGCCCGGTTTTCCCGAACCCGACGGCCGCGTGGTTGCGGAGGCGATCGCAGAGGCCGGTGGCGGCCCGGCCGCCACCGGCGCGGTCGCCTGTGCGCGGCTTGGTGTGGTGGCATCGTTTATCGGCACGGTGGGCGATGACGCGCGCGGCACGCGCATTCTCGATGGCCTGCGCGCGGAGGGAGTTGACGTCTCGGCCGCGATCGTGGTGCCGGGGGCACTTTCGGCGGCAGCGGTGATCGTCGCCGACCGATCGCGCGGCACACGGGCGATCTGCCCGATCCCTTCGCCGCCGCTGAACATTACCGCCGGTTCGGCGCAGGCGTCGCGGATCGCTGCGGCGGCGATGGTGCATGTCGATCAGGCCGGCTATGCGCCGGCCGCCGCATTGGGTGACGCTACCGTGCCGTTGTCGGTCGATGCAGGCAATCCGATCGCCGGTCTCGATCTCAGCCGGATCCGCCTGTTCGCACCGACGCAGGTGCGGCTCGCCGCGCTAGTGGGCGACGGTACGGTGACCTATCAGTTGCGGCGTGCCGCGGGACCTGACTGGGTGGTCGCGACCGCTGGCGCGGCAGGGGCGCATGTCCGGGCGGCCGGCAAAACCTGGCTTGTGCCGGCTTGGCGAGACGCACCCTGCATCTCCACCCTCGGCGCTGGCGACGTGTTCCACGGCGCGCTGGTCGCGGCTTGGATTCGTGGCTTCGAGCCGCCCGACGCTACCGCCTATGCCAGTATCGCCGCCGGGCTCTCCTGCTGCGGCGTCGATGGCCGCTCGGCAATACCCAACCACGACACGGTGATGCGGCTGCTACCCGCCCACGTCGCCGCCACAAGCCAGCTCATGGAGGTCTGAACACGATGCCGGAAACCATTATCCGCCCGAGCAGTCCTGTCCGGTCTGGAACCGCGCGCGATCCCGCCAGTCTGGCGCGATCGTCGGGTGGCTATGCAATGCTCGCTATCGACCAGCGCGAGGCACTGCGTGCGATGCTGGCCGAACATACGACCGGTCCGGTGAGCGACGCGACGGTGACCGACTTCAAGCTCGCGGTAACGCGGGCTCTCTCGCCGTTTGCCTCCGCGATCCTGCTCGATCGGGATTTCATCTGGGACCGGGCGATCGCGGAACGGGCGGTCGCACCCAGTTGCGCACTGATCGCGGCGGCCGATCGGTTCATCCCGAGTGAGGCGGAGTTCGTCGCCGATGTCGAGATCGACGACGCTGTGGTGCCGGATATGGTGCGAGATCAGGGCGCTACGGCGCTCAAGCTGCTGGTGATCTGGCGCCCCGACGAACCGGCGGAACCACGCATCGCGATGGTGCGCCGATTCGTCACCCGGTGTAGGGCGGCGGGGCTGGTGAGCATCATCGAGCCGGTGGCCCGTCGGTCGCGGCACGGCGGCCGGTTCGATTGGGAGGCTGGCGTGATCGCGGCGGCACGCGAACTCGGCGCGCTTGGCGCCGATCTCTACAAGGCGGAAGTACCGCTGCATGGCAACGGTGCGGAGGCGGCGATCCGTATTGCATGCACCGCGCTGACGCGCGCGATCGCCTCGCCGTGGGTCGTGCTGTCTTCCGGTGTCGAGCCTGATAAGTTTCCGCGCGCCGTCGCGCTCGCCTGCGCAGAAGGCGCGTCCGGGTTCCTCGCCGGGCGGGCGGTGTGGCAGCCGGTGATCGGCATGGCCGATCGCGGCGCGGCTCTCGCCAGCGCGGCGGCCGACCGGCTCAAGCGCCTGTGCGAGATCACCGACCGCGCAATGGTGCGCTGATCCGATGAACGACCTGTTCCGCCCGGTTCGCGCAATCAAATTCCCCGCGATCGGCGCGGTCAGCGTTATAAGGGCGGCGGGACCGGCACCGCCGGGACCGGGCGAGGTACTGGTCGGCGCTGAATTTCTCGGCATCTGCGGCACCGATCTTCACGTGCTGCACGGTCAGCACCCGTGGGTGCGGCCGCCGCTCATCATTGGCCATGAATGCGTCGCGACCGTGCTGGCGGCGGGCGAGGCGGTTGGTTTTGCGCCGGAAGCACGGGTCGTGCTGAACCCGCTCGTCACCTGTGGTCATTGCCGCGCCTGTCGATCCGGCCACCCCAACCATTGCGCGACAGCAAAGGTGATCGGGTTTCGCCTGCCGGGCGCCGGGCGCACGCGCTTCGTGGTTTCCGCCGCACAGCTTCACGCGGTGCCGGCCGGGCTCGATCCGCGACTGGCCGTTCTCGCCGAGCCACTCGCTGTCGGCATCCACGCCGCCGGACTCGCGGCCGATCTCGACCGGATTCTGGTGATCGGCAGCGGCACGATCGGGCTATGCGTCCTGCTCGCGCTTCGCGCGCAGGGTGCGGGCGCCATCACGGTGGTCGAACCAATTGCCGAGAAACGCTTGCTCGCGCTGCGGCTTGGCGCCCACGCGGCGATCGCCCCCGATCAGGTCGGCGAGACCGCCGAATTTACTACCGTATTCGATTGCGTCGCTGCACCGGCCACGCTCGATGCGGCCTGCCGGATGACGCTCGGCGGTGGTGCGGTCGTCGTTGTCGGCGTGGCGGAAGCCGCGCGACAGATCGATCTGCCCCGGATGCAACGCTTCGAAATCGATCTGTTCGGTAGCGGCATGTATGTGCCCGCTGATATCGACGCGGCACTCGCCGCGCTGACCACCAGGATGATCGACGCAGCACCGCTGATCAGCGCAGTCCGCCTGCTTGATGGAGCCCAGGCCGCCTATGCCGAGGCGATGCGGCCCGACAGCGTGAAAGTCCTGATCGACATGCGCTGAGAATCAACCAGCAAAGCATAAGGGAGAGAAACGCATGACCGACAATATCGACGCATCGCCGCCACGCACGCCGATGGGCAGGGTCGCCTTCGCCAGCTTCGTCGGTGCGCTGCTCGAGTGGTATGACTTCTTCGTGTTCGGTACCGCCTCGGCGGTCGCGTTCGGGCCGCTGTTCTTCCCGAACCAGAACCCGCTGAACGGTATCATGGGCGCGTTCGCCATTTTCGGCGTCGGCTTTCTCGCCCGACCGCTCGGCGGCGTGGTGTTCGGTCATATTGGCGACCGGATCGGCCGCAAAGCGGGGTTGATTATGACTCTGCTGATCATCGGCCTCGGCACTTTTCTGATCGGGTTGCTGCCAACCTGGCACCAGGCGGGGATCGCAGCGCCGATTCTGCTGCTTGTGTTACGGCTGGTACAGGGCTTCGGACTCGGCGGCGAATATGCGGGCGCCGCGCTGATCACGATCGAACACGCGCCCGAGGGACGGCGCGGCTTCTGGGGCGGCATGCCGCAAGCGGCCGCCTCTGCCGGTATCCTGCTCGCCACGCTCGTTTTCGCGCTGCTCGATGGGCTACCAAAATCCGAATTTCTCGCCTGGGGCTGGCGGGTGCCGTTCCTGATCAGCATCGCCTTCACCCTGATCGGCCTGTTCATCCGGCTCAATCTGCTGGAGACGCCGGACTTCAAGAAGCTGCAGCAGCAGGGAATGTCAGACGTGCCGCCGCTCGCCCAGCTTCTGCGCGACCATCCCGGCAACATCATGCTGGCCTTCGGCGCGCGGCTCGCCGAGACGATTTCCTCAAACATCATAAACGCCTTCGGCATCGCCTATATCGTTTCCCAGCTCGCAATGAATCGGTCGGTGGGGCTGAACGCGATGATGGTGGCCTCGCTCATTGGGATTCCGATGTGCCCGGTGTTCGGCGCGCTGTCGGACCGGTTCGGCCGGCGCGCGGTCTATCTTGGTGGTGCCGGATTCATGGCGGCGTTCAGCTACCCGTTCTTCCTCCTGCTCGGTACCAAGTCGGTCGCGATTATCTGGCTCGCCTTCATCCTCGCCTATAATCTCGGCCCCACCATGATGTTCGCGGTTGAGGCGACGTTCTTCAGCGAATTGTTTGGCGCCGGCACGCGCTATACCGGGCTGTCGATCGCCTATCAGGTCTCGGCGATCATCGGCGGCTTCATGCCGCTGATCGGCACCTGGTTCATCAAACTCGATGGCGGCCAGCCGTGGCTAATCGCCGCCTTTCTGCTTGGCATCTCTGTCCTGTCTTTCGTTTGCGCAATGGCAGCGCGCCGGGTCACTGACAAATCACCTTCACGCCATTGGTACCCTGCGCGCGTCTTGTGAGTGCCACGCCGGAATCAGTTTAGCTCGGCGGCGTAGCGGAACAGGTCGGTACGGTAGCGGGAGATGCGCAATTCGACAGCGACTTTGCCGACATCGCGCGCGACGCGGGTGATTTCGAGCAGCGGGGTCGCCTCTGGAATAGCCAGAAACCGCGCATCCTCCGCCGTGGCCGCGACCGCCGCGATCCGCTCGCTGGCATGGGCGATGGTGATGCCGTAGCGTTCCTGGTAGATCACATACATCTCGTCGATCATCTCGGTGCCGGGTTCGACCGCGAGATCAGGCATCAACGGAGCCGGCACGTAGATGCGCTCGAAGATGGCGGGCACCGATTTCAGCGTTCTGATCCGGGTGATGCAATGCAGCGCGGTGCCGCGCTGGATTTCCAGACGCTTCGCGAGATCGCGGGTCGCGCCGACCGATTTCTGGCTCAGCGTCCGGCTCGACGGCTCCAGCCGCTGATCGTCCAGACCCACGATGCGGAAGAAATGAAACAAAGCGTGCTCGCGGGTATGGCGCGCGACATAGGTGCCCCTGCCCTGGCGGCGGACGATCAGGCGTTCGGCCTCGAGCGCCATCAGCGCCTTGCGTACGGTGCCTTGGCTGACATTGAATTCGGCGGCGAGCTGAAACTCGTTGGGGATCAGCGCGCCCGGCTTCCATTCGCCCGAGCCGATCCGCCGGGTGATCAGCGCCTTCACCTGCGCATAGAGCGGCTGAAACTCTGTCCCCGCCCGGTTGCTCGTTTCATTGTCCATCCGGATCCTGTGTCGAAGGTTTGTGCTCAAACATGCATTAGACCGGATTGGTGGCGCAACGCGAGCTATCCGGCCATACTGAACCAGCCGGGATCGACTTTGATCCCCTCCCGCTCCGCGCGTCGCCGCGCCACAAACCGCGACAGACCCGGCAGGCGTGCGCCGGGTTCAGCGGCAACATCATGGAATAGATGGGCGAGGTGATCCGTGCTGCCCCCGCAGGCCGCAGGTGCGATCGCGACCACCAACTGCCCGGTGGCCGGTGGCGGTCCGGCCGTATCGAGGAACGAACTTGCTTCAGCGGCGTAGTGAGCACCGGTTAGCCCCGCCGCGAGCGTCTCGACCATCAGCGCAAGCGCTGCACCTTTGGCATCGGCCACGGGCACCATGGTACCGGCCAGTGCCAGGGTGGGATCGGTGGTCGCTTCGCCGTCCGGTCCTCGCGCCCAGCCCTCCGGGATTGCCTCGCCGCGCCGCTGCGCGGCCAGGATGTGCCCACGTGCGACCTTTGAGAGCGAGAGGTCGATCACCACCGGGTCGTCCTCGAACGGAAAGGCGCACGCGATCGGGTTGGTGCCGAACAAAGCGCGCCGGCCACCCCAGGGTGCCATCGCCGCCGGCGTATTCGCAACCATCATACCGATGAGCCCGGCGCGGGCGAGACGCTCAACTACAAGACTCATGGCCCCGCAATGCCCGGAGCGAAACACGCCGGCGACCGCGACGCCCTGCTCCGGCGTGAGCAGCAGCAGCCGCTCCACCACACGGTCCAGCGCCGGATAAGCGAAGCCATGCATGGCATCGACCCGGATCGCGCCGGGCAGCGTCTGCGTCACTTCGGGGATGGCCTGGCCATCAATCTTGCCCACCCGAACCTGTGCGGCATAGCTTGCGAGCCGAACCAGTCCATGGCCGCCATGGCCGTCCGCTTCGGCCAGCACCAGGGCATGAGCGACGGAACGTGCGATATCCGTCCGCGTGCCGGCACCAACCAGCACTGCGATCGTCCGTTCCTCGGCTTCGGCGAGGTTCAGGCAAATGGGTGCGTTCATAAGAGGCCGAGAGCTCGCAGAATGGTGTCCGCGATCAGCGCCGAGACGCGTACATTGGATTCCGCCGTCACCCCCGCGATATGCGGCGTCAGGATCAGATTGGGGATGTCCTGGAACAGGGCGCCGCTTTCCACCGTGACCGGCTCCTGTTCGAAGACATCGAGGGCTGCACCGGCCAGCCGTCCAGTCCGCAACGCCACGCAGAGCGCTGCCTCGTCCACCACGCCGCCGCGCGCGGCATTTACCAGAACGGCACCCGGCTTTATCCGCGTTAGTACCCGGGCGTCGATCAGATGGCGCGTTTCCGGGGTCAGGGGAACGTGCAAGCTGATCAGGTCCGAATCGGCGAGAAGATCGTCGAATGACAGCGGCGCCGCGCCGGCGGCCCACGCGGCGCCCGCATCCAACAACGGGTCGTAGGTGGCGATTTTCATGCCGAGCGCGTTGAGACGCGCGGCGGTCTTGCGTGCGGTCCGCCCGAAGCCGACGAGACCGGCCGATTTCCCGGCGATTTCCCGGCCGATCGCCCGGTCGCGCGGCCAGATACCCGCCACGACGCCACTGCTTGCCAGAAAGGCCGGCCGGAGCAGAACCAGCGCCGCCGCAACCACATATTCCGCCACCGCGTCGTCGTTGGCACCAGTCGCCGGATGCACCGCGATGTTGCGCACGCGGCAGGCGTCGAGATCGATATTGTCAAGCCCGACACCGAGTCTTCCGACCTGTTCGAGTTTTGGCGCCGCGCCGAGGAGTGCCGCGTCCACCCGCGTTCGGTTGCGGACGATCAGCGCGCGGGCATCGGCGAGGACTGCGTGCAGACCGTCCGGCCGGTCGACCAAATCGGGCGCGTAGAGCGTCGGCGCCCGCGCGGCTAGCGACGCGACCGCCTCCTCATCCATAAACTCCGCAACAACGATGGTCGCCACAGTTTTTCTTGCTCAAGCGCTGCGGTAGAGCTTGGTCATCACAAACTCTCGGTGACCAAGCGCTTCCGTAGCCGTCAGCCGGCCATTCGCGGTACGCCCAATCAGGTCAATCAGCGCATCGCCAGCCTGCTCAATTGTCATCTCACGGCGTAAGATGCCCGAAACATCTAAATCGATATGCTCGCTCATCGTCCGCACCGTACGCGGATTGCCGGTAATCTTGATCACAGGTACAATCGGATTGCCGCAAACATTGCCCTGTCCAGTCGGAAAAGTATGTATCACGTATCCTGCAGCTGCCATTAGCGTTACGCATTCGCCTGCGGCTGATGACGTGTCCATGTAATAGAGGCCGGGGCCTTGCGCCGGTGCCTCAGCCGGCTCAAGGGCGTCGATAAAGGTGCAGTTCCGTCCGATCTTTTCCAGATTGCCGAGCGCCTTCTCCTCGATCGTGGTGAGCCCCCCTTCGATATTGCCTTTGGTTGGCTGGCTATCGGACAAGTCGTCGGTCTTGTGTGCCTCGATCACGTCGTCCTGGTAGGCCTTCCACATCGTGTACCATTTCTCACCGATCTCGGGTGACGCCGCGCGCGCTTTGCAGATGTGCTCACCGCCGGTAATCTCGGAGGTCTCACCGAATACCCCATAAATTCCCTCGGGAATCCACTTGTCATACATGTTGCCGACGGTCGGGCACGAGGCCAAGCCGGTCGTCGTGTCGCTTTCGCCGCACTTGGTCGAGATCCACAGATCACCGATCTCGATCGGTTCGCGCGGCAATTCCGAAGCCCATTGCACGAATTCCTTGGCTTTGCGCGAGGCAGCCGCGATCGTGTTGATATCGCCGTGCTGCTCGATCCAGAATCCCTCCACGGGCTTGCCAGTCTTGCGGATACCCTCGACCACGCGGCCGGTCCATTGCGGTTCAATGCCGATGACGATCACCGCCGCGACATTCGGATTCGATCCGGCGCCGATTAGCGTGCGGAAATGCAGATCAAGATCGGCGCCGAACTGCAGCCGTCCATAGGCGTGCGGCAGAGCGAGCGTGCCCTTCACGTTGTTGGCGACCGCCTCGCATGCCGCGTTCGACAAATCGTCGAGCGGCAGGATGATGACGTGATTGCGCACGCCGACCCGGCCGTTTTCGCGCCGCCAGCCAGTCATTCTTTGGTGTGCCATGGTTCCGTTCCCCGCTTACCAGCGCTTCGTCTTGAGATTATGGGTATGCACGTGGTCGCCTTTCCTGATCGGGGCTACGATCCGGCCGATATCCTCGCCGTATTTGATCGCGGTGTCGCCGGCCGCGAAATCGGTCAGCGCGACCTTATGGCCGATCGAGACATCGGCATTGGCGACCAGCCGGAAATCGGTGTCGGTTTCGGTGACAACGCAAATCATCTCGGTCCCCGCTTTCAGCCCTTCGACGACGACGACGCCGACATTGTCCTTCGGGCTGTGCACGAGCAGATGCGGAATACTCATGACGCTCTCTCTCCTCCATAATACGGCGCAATGCCGCTTATTCCTATAATTTATATAAGATTAATGACTCGTGTCAACAACCCCGCCTCACTCCGCGGCGGCCATAGGCGCAACGGCGGATAAAAACGAGCGTAGCAGAAACCTCTCATGGGATTGACAGAATATTCTTGTATAAGATATAATTTGAATTGACGTCCGACCCCTGGAAAGGCTGAAATGCGGCCGGGCCTAAAAATGAAACGAAATATAGCGAGGAAACATGAATCCCGATGTCGTAATTCGTTCAGCGCGCGACGTGAGTCGCTTTATCGACGAGCATCCGGCCAGCCGGACCTCGCTGCTGATCGTGTTCATCGCGCTCGGTGGCGTATTCGTCGACGCCTACGACTTCACCAGTCTCGGTATCGGCGTGGTTCAACTCAAGCACAGTTTCCATCTGTCGCCGCTGGAACTCGGCAGCGTCACGGCAATGATGGCCTTTGGCGCGTTTCTCGGCGCATTGTGGGGGGGTTACTTCACCGACAAGGTCGGCCGGCTCAGGATGTTCCTGCTTGATCTGCTGTTCCTGGTCGTGGCCGCCATCGGTGCCGCGGTTTCGGTTAACCTCGTCATGCTATTGGCATTTCGATTCCTTATGGGCGTTGGCGTCGGACTCGACTTTCCGGTGGCGCTCAGCTTCATTGCGGAATTCGTCGCGGAGCGGCGCAAGGGCAGCAATGTCAATCTCTGGCAGATGATGTGGTATGTCGCGGCATCGTTCACCGGCCTGATCGTGCTGCCATTCTACCTCGCGGGGGTCAGCGGCGATCTCTGGCGTGTGGCGGTCGGGTTCGGAGCGGTTCCGGCACTGATCATCCTCCTGATGCGGCTTCGCTACATGAATGAAAGTGCGCCATGGGCGGCGCACCATCTCGGTCTCGCGGAGGCAGGACGAATTCTCGAGCGGACCTATGGTGTGCAGGTCACGATCGCGCCACTGACCGCGCCAACGAAATCTGCAAAATCACCAAAAATCGATTTTTCCGAGATTTTCTCGCCGCAATACCGGCTTCGTACCCTTCTGGTCTCGATCATCTGCGCGACCCAGAGCATCGAATATTTTGCCGTGGGCTTCAATCTTCCTACGATTTCCACACGCTTGTTCGGCGCCAACTTCATTTACGCAATCCTTGGCGCGATTTTGTTCAACCTGTTCGGTATCGCGGGTGCCGCGGTTGCCATAACGGTGACCAACCGTCTCGGGATCCGGCGTATCGCAATCTTCGGGTACGTCATCGTCATTATCGCGCTCTTGCTGTTGTATGCTGGTGGACCCCATCTGTCTCTGGCCATCGCCGCGCTGTTGATCGGCCTTTTCATTTTTGGCCATTCCTTCGGTCCGGGCGCACAGGGAATGACGATGGCAACCTTGTCGTATCCCACCCGCATCCGCGGCGTCGGCACCGGCTGGGGGCAGAGCATGGTGCGCGTAGGCAGCATCTTCGGGTTTTATTTCTTTCCTGTGCTGGTCGCGGCCATCGGATTTCGTTCGATGATGCTGGCGCTCGTTCTGGTGCCGCTACTCGGCCTGCTGGCCGCCTTGCTCGTGCATTGGGAGCCGATCGGCCACGATCCAGACGTAACCGAAGAGATGTCGCTCAGCGCGGGCGAATGAATTTCATGTGAGGGATGTTCAACATGGCGGAAACATATCTGAAACGGGCGACCAAGACCCCGGAAACCGAGACCAGCACGGCGCGGCAGGTCGCCGCCGACATGCTTGCGGCAATCGAGGCGGGCGGCGAGGATGTCGTGCGCCGATATGCACGCGAGTTCGATGGCTGGAGCGGACCGATCGTCATGAACGCTGACGGCATCGCGCAGCGGGTCGCGACGGTCGATTCCGGCACCCGTGCCGATATCGAGAAGGCGGTCGCCAATGTGCGCCGCTTCGCCGAGGCGCAGCGCGAGTCGGTGCGGGATTTTAGCGTGGAACTGATGCCGGGCCTGATCGCAGGGCAGAAAATGGTGCCCTGCAACGTCGCCGGGTGCTACGTACCAACCGGCCGATACGCGCATATCGCATCAGCTTACATGTCGATCGCGACCGCCAAGGCCGCCGGCGTGAAGACCGTGATCGCATGCTCGGCACCGTTCCGCGGCGAGGCCGTGCATCCCTGTGTGCTCTATGCGATGCAGATGGCCGGTGCTGACATCGTCATGACGCTGGGTGGCGTTCAGGCGATCGCAACCATGGCGTTTGGCCTGTTCACCGGCAAACCTGCCGATATCGTCGTCGGCCCCGGCAACAAGTTCGTCGCCGAAGCCAAGCGGATGTTGTTCGGTAAGGTGGGGATCGATGTCTTCGCTGGCCCGTCGGAAGTCGCCATCATCGCGGACGACACGGCGGATGCGGAGATCGTCGCGGCCGATCTGGTCGGCCAGGCCGAGCACGGTCACGAAAGCCCTGCCTGGCTGTTCACTACGTCGCGTCGGATCGCGGAAGCCGCGCTGAAACGTGTCCCTGAATTGATCGACACGCTGCCGCCGACCGCTTGCGATGCGGCCGGTGCCGCATGGCGCGACTATGGCGAGGTCGTGCTTTGCGCCAACAGGGAAGAACTGGTTGCGGTGTCCGACCGCTACGCAAGCGAACATCTCGAAGTTCATTGCGAGGATCTCGACTGGTGGCGTGATCACCTTTCGAACTACGGCTCGCTGTTCCTCGGCGAGGAATCCACCGTCGCGTATGGCGACAAGGCGTCCGGTCCGAACCACATCCTGCCGACCAAGTTCGCGGCGCGGTATTCGGCCGGGCTTTCGGTACACAAATTCCTCAAGCCGTTGACCTGGCAGCGCATGGATCAGCGTGCCAGCGTGGCGGTCGGGGAAGTAACCGCGCGCATCTCCCGGCTCGAGGGGATGGAGGCGCATGCGCGCACCGCCGATTGCCGAGTGCGCAAATACGCGCCGGGCAGTAACGCTGATCTCGGCACGCCGGTGGCCATCTGATCCATGACCGATCGGCTCGACCACCTATTCGCACTTGACGGACGCACGGCGCTCGTCACCGGCGGCAATTCCGGGATCGGACTAGCGATCGCCGAGGCGCTCGGCCGGCAGGGCGCGCGGATCGTGCTGGTGGCGCGCCGCGCGTCGGAACTCAAACAAGAAACGGCTCGTCTTGCCGCGCGGGGAATTGATGCCTCCTTCATCGCGGGCGATCTTGCGACGCAGGACGGCCCGGATCGGATCGTCGATGCGCTCACGGGTTCGATCGATATCCTCGTGAACGCCGCAGGGATCAATCTCCGTCAGCCTTTCGAGGCGGTGACCCTGGATGCGTTCGACCAGCACATGGCGATCCATCTGCGCGCACCGTTCCGGCTGGTCCAGCGTCTGGCACCGGCAATGGCCGCGCGGAGTTTCGGCCGCATTCTCATGCTTGCCTCGCTTCAATCGGCGCGTGCCTTTCCAAACTCGGCACCCTATGGTGCCGCGAAGGGCGGCGTCGTGCAGTTGACGCGCGCCGTCGCAGAACGCTGGTCTCGTCACGGGATCACCTGCAACGCGATCGGGCCTGGATTTTTTCCAACCGCGCTGACCGAAGCGGTGTTCCGCGACGAGGCGGCGAGTACCAAAAACGCAGCGCAGACCGCGATCGGCCGCAATGGCGCGATCGAGGATCTGTTCGGTGTCGCGATCTTCCTCGCCTCCGAGGCGTCGGCCTATGTCACCGGTCAGACTTTGTTCGTGGATGGCGGGTTTACCGCCAGATAGGATGGCTCATGAAAGCGCTGATCTACACCGGCCCCCAAGCACTTACCTATGGCGATGCGCCGGTGCCTGTCGCCGAGCCCGGCGAACTGCTCATCAAGGTCGCGGCGGTCGGCATCTGTGGCTCGGACATGCATGCCTATCATGGCCATGACGAGCGCCGGCCACCACCGCTGGTACTTGGCCATGAAGCCGCAGGCGTGATCGCCAATGGTCCGCGCCGAGGCGAACGTGTTACCGTCAATCCGCTCGTCACCTGCGGCCGTTGCGAGGCCTGCATTGACGGTAGCAGCCATCTTTGCCTGCACCGTCAGATCATTTCGATGCCACCATGCCCCGGCGCTTTCGCGGAATACGTCACCATCCCCGAGCGAAATGTACTGCCAATTCCTGATGACATGACGTTTGCCGTGGCCGCGCTGGCGGAACCGCTTGCCGTCGCCTGGCATGCGGTGCGGATCGGAGTCGAGGCGCTGCATCGTCCGCTGCCCACCGCCGTCTGCTGCGTGCTCGGCGGCGGTGCGATCGGGCTGGGTGCCGCGCTGGTCCTAGACCGATTCGGCGCGCACGACATCCGTCTTGGCGAACCGAACCCGCAGCGTCGCGCAACCGCGGCGGCGGCGGGACCAATCAGTGCCTACGCGCCCGGCAGCGCCGGCGAACCGCCACCAGGTTCGGTTGATCTCATCATTGATGCGGTGGGGGCCGCGGCAACCCGCAGCGCCGCCAGCCGGCTCGCAAAGCCGGGCGGCCTGATCGTCCATATCGGACTGCTTCCTGGCCACGACGGGTTCGATATCCGCCGTATCACGCTCCAGGAAATCACCGTGCGCGGCAGCTACTGCTATACTGTTGCCGATTTCCGCGACGTGGTCGGGGCACTCGCGCAGCACGGCTTCGGGACACTCGAATGGGTGCAGCGAATGCCGCTAAGCCGGGGGCCCCAAGCCTTTAAAACGCTCGATCGCGGCGATCTGCCGGCGGCAAAAATCATTCTGGAGCCTTAATCTGTCTCCGGTCAGCGGTTTCACTCAACATTGGGTACATCAGCCTCGAACAGACAGAGCGCCAATCCGCAGCATCCGGTGTCCACGAAACCGCAGGAAGGTCAGAAGATCGCACAAATGGTGATTTCGATCTCCAGAAGCGAGAGAGGCTCGTCACCGACATTCACGACGTTATGTTCGACACTGACCGACCGAGCATGGGGGATTCCCCGGATGAGCCTCGCGGTTGTGAACGCCGAACCTTGGATTGTTCTGGAAATTGCATGCAATAAAACCAAAATCGTCAAGCAGAGAGTGACTGGTGTATGAGCATGATCGTGCGTGGCTCCGATGTCGTGATCCGAACGCTGCTTCGGGCTGGAACCCAAACGGTTTTCACGCTGTCCGGCAACCATATCATGTCGATCTTTGATGCCGCAATCGGCCAGCCCGTTGCACTCATCCACGCCCGCCATGAAGCGGCCGCAGTTTCCATGGCCGATGCCTATGCGCGCATGAGCGGTTCCGTGGGGATTGCGCTGGTCAGCGGCGGGACCGGGCATGTTAATGCTCTAGGCGCACTTTGCACCGCGCGCGCTGGCGAGACGACCTTACTGCTGTTATCAGGACACGCATCGCTCGCCGAATGCGGCAATGGGGCCTTTCAGGAGTTGGATCAAGCCGCGCTCGCAGCCCCTTTGACTAAAGCGTCGTGGACGGTGCGGTCGGTCGATACTTTGGCCGATGATCTGGCAACGGGGATTCGGATCGCCCGCTCCGGCAGGCCAGGTCCGGTTCATATCAGCCTGCCAAACGATATTCTGGAAGCGAGCGCCGCGCCGGCAACACTGGAAGATGCACAAGCGTTTGCGCCTGACCGCCAAGCGCTTCCGCGCGGGACGGCCGCGGCGGCGATCGGACTGATGCGCGACGCCGAACGGCCATTGGTCATCGCACCACCCGCGCTTTGCACGGCAGCGGGTCGGGCCGAACTGGAGCGCCTGTCTCGACTTGGGGTTCCGGTCATCGCGATGGAAAGTCCGCGCGGGCTCAACGACCCCTCGCTTGGCGCAATCGGCGCGCTGATCCCGCAAGCCGACCTCATTTTCCTGTTAGGGAAAGCACTCGATTTCACGTTGAACTTTGGTTCGGCTGCGGTATCCGGCTGCCACTGGATCGTCATTGATCCCGAGGCGGCTCTGCTCGACCGTGCCGATCGCCTGTTGCCGGAGCAGCCTGTCCTGCACGCGGTCGCCGATCCGATCGCGGCGATCGACGCCTTGCTAACCGCTTGCGGAACCGCCCCGATCGCTTCGCCGGATTGGTGCGCGACGGTGGCTGAAGCGGTATCTCGCCGTCCGACCGCGCATATCGGCGAGATCGGTTCGAAGCCGAATTCGGCGTTGTTTTGCACCACGATTAATGAGTTTATGAAATCTCTGCAAAACCCGATTTTCGTGTCGGATGGCGGCGAAATCGGTCAATGGGCCCAGGCGCTGATTTCCGCCCCGGATCGGATCATCAACGGTGTGGCTGGCGCGATCGGACCATCCATTCCCTTCGCGATCGGCGCGAAGGCGGCGGCACCCGACCGGCCAGTGCTCGCCGTTCTAGGCGACGGGACTTTCGGCTTTCACATGGCGGAATTTGAAACGGCGGTGAGGCATGGCCTGGCTTTCGTCGCCGTCATCGGCAACGACGGGCGCTGGAATGCCGAATATCAGCTTCAGCTTCGCCAATACGGTTCCGAGCGCGCACATGGCTGCGAACTTGGCCCCGCTACGCGCTACGACGCGGTCGTGGCGGCGCTTGGCGGTTATGGTGAACGCGTTACCACGGTCGATGACCTTACCCCGGCCCTGCAACGTGCCTTCGCAAGCGGCCGACCGGCATGTCTGAATGTTTTGATCGAAGGACTACCGGCCCCGAAACCCGGATGAGCATCACAGTAGAGAGCAACGCGACCCAATGTCGCTCCAGCGGCCGTTTGCTTCGCGCGGCGAGGTCTCAATCGAGTGGTGGCAATTCCACATGCGCATCGAGATCGAAGTTCAAACGCTGCGCCTGCTGCCGCGCCCGACGGAGCAAGGCCCAGGCCACCACGACAGCCACAGCTCCTTGGAACAGCGGCTGGAACACGATCGGGGTATGAGGCACGACTGCGATCGAAAACATCAGGACGACTGAAATGATGATGGATGCGGCCGCGGCGATCAGGGTCCAAGGGTCGCGCCGCAGGGTTGCCGCCCAATCCACGCTCTCGAACCGCCGGTTGAACCGCAGGGCGAGCGCGCTCACCGCCACGAGTAACCAGATGAGGATCGTGCTGAGGGAACGCATGACGACGCCGAGCGCCCAACCAACGTAGGCGGTCTGAAGCAAGAACAGCGAGGCGAGGATAGCAACGCCCGTAAGTGCGGCGGCGGGCACGCGATGCCGGTTGGTCTCTGCAAAGATCGAAGGCATCAGATGATCTTCGGCCCAGGCAAATAAAATTCGCGAATTGACCAGCATCCCCGGTGCGATCGTTTTGCCGACGATCAGAGCCACCAGGATTTCGAGGGTCACGCCAACAATATGCGGTGCGACGACACCGATCAGGCCGGGTGCGGTCGCCAAGGCGGCGTGTTTGCCCTTGATCAGGCCGATGACCGCCCAATACGGTGCCGCGTGAAAGAGTGCTGCCGCGACGACCGTGTATAGGATGATCGAAACGATCCAGCCAAGAACGATGCCTTGCGGCACCGTATGCTCCGCCTGACGCGCCTCGCCGCCCAGGTAAGGCGCTGCGCTAATTCCGGCATAGGCGAAAATGAATAAGGCACAGACGGCAAAAAAGACATGAGTCGAGAGAGGCGGAAGCGGAATCTGCGACAGCAGCGGCAGATGTGTCCGCTGTCTTGCGATCGAAACGAAATGGCCGGGCGCGGTCGCGAACCCATAGATCGTGATGGTAAAGGCCGTTGCCACGATCAGGCCGAACAAAGCATTCACGAAGGTGCCGTAATGCTGCACGCCGCGGATATGGAGTGCATAGATAAGCCAGATCGCCGCAAGTCCAATGAGAACGTGACCGTTCGGAGTCAGGAACCAACGGCCTGCCGGCATGCCGGCATTGAGCAACGCCTGGCCGCCGAAGGTACCGAAGGCGAAGGCGAGAAATCCCATCCCGCCAATATAGCCGAGCCAAAACACGAAACTCGCAATGAACCCGATCGGCAGGTTGAGGCTGCGGACCATCCAAACATAGGCCGATCCGGCGCGCGGCATCGCCTGCGAATAGCGAGAGAATAGGTAGACTTTGGTGATCAGGAAGGCGCCGGTCACAAACATCGCGAGCGGCACGAGATCACGGATCGACGGATAGACGCTGAGGCTCTGCACCGCGACGAAATTGATTCCGGCACCATACTCGCCGGCGACCGCCGACGCCATAATCGCGAACACGCCGACGACTTTATTCAACCGAAAGACTGGTTCAATCGCGTGCTGAAGTCGATGCGGGTCTCGAGATTCGGGCATTTCGACCTCCATTGTTTCGACGACGACGGTTGAGTAGTTCAGCCATTCGGTCTCACCCGCACAGAGCCGGCGTCTTACCAAGGCACGCACAACAACGGTTCCGAACGCGAACTCCGGCCACCGCCACAAATCGCAAGGTCGCAGGTCGCTTCCGAAACATCCTGGGGGCGAGAATTTTCACAAATGGTTTCGCCAATGTATGTTCTGGCCTGCCATCGGACATCGGAACCCTAAGCCGCAGTGGGATCGACGTCTATGCCGCGATCAAAACAACCGTTCTCGGTGTGGCCCTTCCCTCACCGAGTTGAACAGACACGGGGCAGCTTATTTTGCACCAGTCTGGAGCGAAGATATCTCTCGATCATGATAAATGTACGACAGATCCTCCTTGATTAAAATCGAAAATTTATGGATAAATGGTTCAGAAAAAATGTATATACGTGCCGCGCTCCTATCATGTCGATTCGCGACCTGAAGACCTTTCTGGCAATCGCCGAAACGGGTTCCTTTGCGGCTGCAGCCCGTTCGGTCTATCGTACTCAGTCGGCCGTGACCGCGCAGATGCAAGCACTCGAGGAGCGGCTCGATATGGCGCTTTTCGACCGGACAACCAGACCGCCGACACTGACCGAAGCCGGCCGGAATTTCATTCCTCGTGCGGCCGGCGTCATTGCCGACTATGAGCGCTTGTTTCTTGAGCCCGAGGAGCAGCACCTGCAGGGACACTTACGGCTGGGCGCCGTGCCGAGCGTCATCACGGGCCTGGTCCCACGGGTGCTGGTGGTGCTGCGCAAGCGTCATCCTGGGCTGCATGTCGAGTTGGCAATGGGACTGTCCGCGGATCTGGTGAACCGGGTTCGCCGCAATCTGCTGGATGTCGCTCTGATCAGTGATCCGCTTGAGCCCAGAATGGCACTCCGGTGGTCGCCCTTTCTTCGCGAACCGCTCGTGCTGATTGCGCCGATCGACGCGCAAACGCAAAGCGCCGAACAGTTGATCGCAACCTATCCGTTCATCCGCTATACCCAACAGGCATGGGTCGGGCAGCTCATCGACCGGCTGCTTACGCGACGGCGTCTGCGCGTGCACGAGACAATGGTGCTCGACACGCTAGAAGCAATTATCGCCATGGTCCACGCCGGCCTGGGCGTCTCCATCGTGCCTATGCGATTAATCGAGCCACCCGGTTCCCTGCCGGTTCGGCGCGTGACCCTTCCCGGCCCTGCAGTGTATCGGACACTGGGCCTGGTCGAGGTTCAGGATCATCCAAAATCACCCCTAAGCGCCACGTTGCTCGAAGCTTTACAAAGTCTGGCTGACCAGGCCAGCGCAGCGACGTTGGTGGCGCCAGCGCCAGAAATGCGCAGGCGCCGAAAGAAAATTCAATAAAAATGAATAATATGTTCAGTCTTATTCGTTTTATTTGACCTAAATTCCCTGCTACGGAAAGGATGCTGCAACAGCGCGCAACCGGCCGCGCGTGGCCGAAGCAGGATGGGAAATGTCCGAAGCGGTTTCCACGCTAAAAGTCTCATTATGGCGGGGCGGCAGTGATGGCCGGTTCAAGACCTACACAGTGCCGTTGAAGGCCAATCAAACCGTGCTGGACATCGTAACCTGGGTGCAGCGCCATCTCGACCCGACCTTGTCCTATCGCTTCGCTTGCCGGGTCGGCATGTGCGGCTCCTGTGCCATGACGGTAAACGGCCGCCCGCGCTGGACCTGCCGAACCCATGTCACAAAGGTCATCCAAAATGGCATGCTGGAGGTTGCTCCGCTCGCAAACATGCCGGTCATCAAGGATCTAGCAGCCGATATGCGGCCGTTCTTCGAAAAATGGGTGACGGCCCATGGCACGTTCGCGGCAAGCAAGACGCGCACGGACGCGATAGAACCGATCAAACCGGACGAACCGGCCCGTCGCGCGGCGGATGAGGCGATCGAATGCATCAACTGCGGCGCCTGCTACGCAGCCTGCGACACGGTGCGCTGGAACCCCGACTATCTGGGGCCTGCCGCACTCAACCGAGCCTGGAGCCTGGTAAACGACGTACGGGATAGTGACCGCACCAGCAGGCTTGCCGCAATCTCGGCAGAAGGTGGCTGCCATAACTGCCACTCTCACCAGTCATGTCAGGAACATTGTCCTCAGTCACTTAACCCGACGCGTTCGATCGCTGGGCTCAAGCGGCTTTCGATGCAGGCCTTCGTCCGTGGGGAAATCAACGCATGAACGCCCGTCTGTATTTCTGGCAGAGAGGCTCGGCAGCCCTTATGGTGCCGATGGTCGTGGTGCATCTCGCTGTTATTTTCTACGCGACGAGTCAACGCTTGACCGCAGCCGAAATTCTGTCGCGCACGCAAGGGAGCCTCGCCTGGGGCTTGTTTTACGGCGCGTTCGTGCTGCTGGCGTCAATCCATGCGTCGATCGGCACCCGAAATATATTGTGTGAATGGGGACGGCTCAAAAGTGGCAGCGCTGGCGCGGTTGCGTCTGTCTTCGGGGCGGCGTTGATTGCTCTGGGTCTGCGGGCAGTCGCCGCCGTGGTGCTGCCATGAGCGCGTCACGGCGGACGTATCGACGCAACATCCTTTGGAATGCCGCGCTGATCCATCGGCTTTCGGGCATCGGACTTGCGATCTTTCTGCCCCTGCACTTCCTCGTCCTCGGCTTGGCGATCGAGGGGGCTGGTCGGTTAAACGGGTTTCTGCGTCTCACCCAGATGCCGGCGGTCGAATTTGCCGAGGCGGGATTAATTTTTCTACTCGTGGTCCATTTTCTTGGCGGGCTGAGGCTCCTCGCCATCGAAAACCTGCCATGGTTCGGCGGTCAAAAGTGGATCGCAACAGCGATCGCCGCGGTTTCGGGATGCGCCGCCTTCGTCTTCCTCGTCCGCGTACTGTGAGATCATATTATGCTTATTGAACGCTTGCAGACAGACATATTGATTCTGGGTTCCGGCGGGGCGGGCCTGTTCGCTGCATTGCATGCGCATGCCGTTGACCCGGCGTTGAACATTATCCTTGCCACGAAAGGTCTTCTGGGCAAGTGCGGCTGCACGCGGATGGTGCAGGGCGGCTACAATGTCGCGCTGAACCCTGGCGACTCGATCGAACGCCATTTCATGGACACAGTCGAGGGTGGCAAATGGCTGCCCAATCAGGAATTGGCGTGGACTCTGGTCAATAAGGCCGTCGAGCGGGTCCAGGAACTCGAGAACGAGATCGGTTGCTTCTTCGACCGTAATCCCGACGGCACGCTGCACGGGAAGGCGTTCGCGGGCCAAACCTTCGATCGCACAGTGCACAAGGGCGACCTTACCGGGATCGAGATCATCAACCGCTTGATGGAACAAGTCTGGGCACGTCCGAGCATCGGAAAACTGGAGGAGCATCGCGCGGTCGCACTGATAAAGGCGCGCGACGGAGCCGCGATCGCGGGCGTGCTGATGCTGGACATCCGCACCGGCATGTTCTGCTTTGTCCAGGCCAAAGCAGTGCTCCTCGCGACCGGTGGTGGCCCGACCATGTACCGCTACCATACGCCATCAGGCGACAAAAGCATGGATGGGCTGGCCATGGCACTGCGGGTGGGCTTGCCGCTCCGCGACATGGAGATGGTGCAGTTTCACCCGACCGGACTACTCGCCGGACCCGACACGCGCATGACCGGCACGGTGCTTGAAGAAGGACTGCGTGGTGCCGGAGGCCATCTTCTTAATGGCGCGATGCACCGCTTCATGGATAAGTATGATCCAAAGCTGGAGCGTGCTACACGCGACATCGTCAGCCGTGCGATCTATGCGGAAATGAAGGCTGGCCGAACTACCCCGAACGGTGGCGTCTATATCCAGATGAGCCACCTTGGTCCTGCCGTTGTCGCCAAGAAGTTCAAGGGTATGGTGGATCGCTGCCGCGACTGCGGCTTCGATCTTGCCGGCGGCTTGGTCGAGGTGGTGCCGACGGCGCATTACTTCATGGGCGGCATCGTCTGCGCCTCGGATACCGCGACCGAGCTTCCTGGTCTGTTCGTCGCCGGCGAGGATGCCGGCGGGGTGCATGGTGCCAACCGTCTGGGCGGCAACGGCGTCGCCAATTCCACCGTGTTCGGTGGCATCGCCGGCGACGTGATGCCTGGCTGGATCGCCGCAAATCCAGGTTTCCGCACACCTGACGAGGCCATGCTTGTCGCTGAGACCGAACGCGCCTTGTTGCCGTTCCGGAATCCTCAAGGCGATATCAATTCGCTGCGTGAAGCGCTGCTGGATGCGATGTGGGATGATGTCGGGGTGGTGCGCGACGCCGGTGGTCTGGCAGACGGACTCATCAAGATCGCCGCAATTGAAGCTGAACTTCTTGCGACAGGTGTCGCGGACACCGACCGGACCTTTAACCTGACATGGCAGGATTGGCTGAATCTTCGTTCGCTTTGCGAGACCAGCCGGGTCATCGCGCTTGCTGCCATGCGTCGAAAAAACTCCCGCGGCGCACATTTCCGGACGGATTTTCCAGACCCGGGAGATTTCTTGACGTCACGGTTCACGGTCGCGCGCCAAGTCACTGGTCAAATCGAGGTCGGCGAAGCGCCGGTTCGTTTCACCCATGTCAAGCCCGGCGAGAGTCTGCTGCGCGCAGACCTTGCCGCTGAATGATCGAGATCAACCATGATTTCTATTGCCCTTCTGGAAAGAACCGCCGAGGCGCTGATGGCGAAGGCCGCTATCGAAATCCCGGATGATTATCTTGCCGGCCTGCGCCGTTGCGCGGATACTGAAACCGGCGATCTCTCGTCGTTCGTGATCCAGGCCATGCTGGAAAATTATGAAGCGGCGAAGGAGGATCGCCGCGCTATGTGCGGCGATACGGGGGTTCCACGCTGGTATGTGAAATACGCCAATGATGCACGTGTCGAAGGCGGTGCCGTTGCGCTGGAAGCAGCACTTCGCCGCGCCACAGCACAGGCCACTGCCGCGGTGCCGCTACGGTCCAACCGTGTGCACCCGCTCTGGCGCACCGATCATAACAATAATTGCGGCATCTTCGCGCCGGAAATCGATTATGCTTTTCATCCCGAGGGTGAGTGGATCGATCTGACCACGGTGCACAAGGGCGGCTTGTTCGGTTCCGACTACCGCATGTTGTTTCCCGGAGACGGGATCGAAGGTATCAGACGCTTTTTTCTCGATACCCTCATCGGCTTCGGCAAGCGGGGTCTTGCATGCCAGCCCGCGATCGTCGGGATTGGCCTTGGAGGCTCTAAAGATATGTGCATGGTGCTTGGCAAGCAGGCATCCTGCTTGCGCGTCGTCGGCTCTCGCCACCCCGACCCGAAAATAGCCGCCTTGGAAGAAGAATTGAAAGATCTCGGCAATCGGATCGGGATGGGGGCCATGGGTTTCATCGGCAGTTCAATGGTCATCGACTGCCATATCGAGGTAGGCTATTGTCATACCGGCGGTATGCCGATGAGCGTGCACATGTTCTGCCTGTCGTCTCGCCGGGCTACGGCACGCATCTACCCTGATGGCAAAGCGATCTTTCGAACCGATCCTGAATGGTTCACCAACTATATGCGGCGCCCCACGGTGGAGTGGGAATCTCCGCACAGCATGACAGCGGAGTAGGCGAAATGGCCGGATTGAAAACCGTTACCCTTGATCTGCCAGCGTTGACCGAGCAGTTACGGGCGCTTGAACTCGGGACGGTCGTTTATCTGAATGGTCGCGTCTTCACCGCGCGCGAAGGCGTATATAAGCGTGCCATTGAAGAGAACAAAGGCATGCCAGCGCCACGGGACGCCTTAGGTCTGGTCAACTTTCACTGTTCGCCAGCGGCAGCGATCGAGCCGGATGGGCGCTATACGATGGGGGCCGTCTCCGCCACGGCCTCGTTCCGCTTCGCCAAATGGCTGGACGGGTGGTTCAGACTCTCCGGCTGCAACATCATCATTGGCAAAGGCGGCATGACATCGGCCGATTACCGCAAGCTGTTCGTGCCGCATAACGCTCTGTACCTTACCACGGTTGGATATGGCACGGGAGCATTGCTTGGACGCGGCATCAAGAAAGTTGCGAATGTGCATTGGGTCGAGGAGCTTGGCCTGGCACAGGCGGTTTGGGTGCTCGACGTAGAGCATTTTGGCCCTTTTCTGGTCGAAAGCGATCTTGACGGCAACAGCCTGTTTGAGCGCGAAAACGCGAAAATCGCTGGAAACATTGAACGGCTTTATCAGGGCACGAGGCCGGCCACCCTGCGCCGCTATGGCGAAACAGATGACAAGACACACGAGGTTATCTGATAGCTTTGGCAAAGTGCAGCAATCAACATGTAGGGAAACCGCCATGAAAACCGGCGTATCGAATGCGCAATGCCAGACAAAAACAATCTGCCACACCTGGGTGGATGACTCGAGTGCTTGGACCAAGACAGACTTCGATCGAGATGATAGCTGGATTATCACATTAACTTCTGACGAGATTGACGAATTGCACCAAGCAATTCAGTTCGCACGTAGGCACGATAGAAGTCCTGGTGATCTTACCAAAAGCGATTTTCCTCTGAAAGATTTTGCTTTAAAGTTGGCCAACTGCCTTCATGACGTTCAATATGCAAGAGGTTTCGTCCTGCTTCGCGGCATGGCGGTCTCCGAATGTTCGGAGGAGGACGCGGAGTTACTTTTCCGAGGCATTGGAACTTACCTAGGCAACGCTGTCTCCCAGAACGCGAACGGTGATTTGCTGGGTCATGTCCGGGACAGCGGCTACGCCGACTATCGTGGACAAAGCGATATCCGAGGTTATCAGACCCGTGCCAATCTGGAATTTCATACTGACGTTGTCGATGTTGTCGGGCTGATGTGCCTCCGTCCTGCCAAGGAAGGCGGAGAAAGCCTCATCGTCAGCTCAATCACCGTTCACAACGAGCTTCTCAAGCTAAGCTCCCCCCATCTTGGCCTGCTTTACGGCAATTTCCTTTTTGATCGTCGCGGTGAAGAACGTGCGGGCGAACCGCTGTATTTTGTAAGCCCGCTTTACAGCTTCTACGAAGGTGTTTTAAGTTGTCGCCCCGGCCTCATCGACTATATTTTCTCAGCAGAGAAGAAAACGGGGATTCCCTTGAGCCCTGCGCAAAGAGAGGCACTGGATCTCTTTGTAGAACAGACACTCCGGCCCGAGCTTCAACTTTCAATGAAATTGCAGGCCGGTGACATCCAGCTATTAAACAACAGCGTCATTCTACATTCAAGAACTTCTTTTGTTGATCACAAAGAGGCGGGCCGAAAGCGCCATTTGTTGCGGCTATGGGTCAACGTCGAACATGGCCGCCCTGTTGATCCCGATGCTTTTCCCTACCGGAATGGCGTGCCTGTTAAAACAAGGTTGGCATGATGTAATTTTAAATATCAATATATCTATGACCGTCCACTCAATATAATTTTTTATTGAAAAATTTAACGCCTAATATTATTTACATCTATTCTAGGCAAACCGTATATGCCGGAGAGATAGTAAAAATAGGACAAAACAAGGATGTGGCTAGCTACGGAATGGCTATATCCAGGACCATTAAAGATTTTTGTTTACAAACAACAATAACAATCGTAAAAACAAAACCGGATGAAATGCAATGAGCGCCTATACACAGGAACCAACTATAATAAACGCTCCAGAGTTTCGAAAAGCTAAATGGACCATTACAATGGCCGCGTCCTTTGGCTGGTTTTTTGATGCCTATGTTATTACAATATATGCACTGACAATTCCCTTGATAGCAAAAACCTTTGATGTTTCGACTACGCTACTTGCAGGTGGATTGGGATCGATATTCCTCATCGGCTACACTTTAGGAACGATAATTTTTGGAACCTGCGGAGACATTTTTGGCCGAAAAACGATGCTTGGCGTGTCGATAATCGGGTATGGCATTGCTACCGCATTGACCGCCTTGGCGACTGGAATCGTTTCTCTGGCTGTGTTGCGCTTCATCACTGGTCTCGGAGGAGGTGGAGAGCTTGCGGTCGGAGCACCCTTCGTTAGCGAAGTATGGGACCGCAATCACAGAAGTTCGGGCGTGGGCTTCATGTATTCGTTCTATCCGCTCGGCTTTGTCTTCGCTGTTATAATGTTTCATTTGATCGCGCCGGTTTGGGGCTGGCGAGCGGTGTATGTATTTTCGCTCGTTCCCGCAGTGGTCATTCTGGTTCTTCGACTGCGTCTAGAAGAATCACCAAGGTTCCAGAAAGTTGTTTCGCAAATCAAGGAAGGTCATAGCAAGAAAACCCGCCTTATTCAAGCCGTAAAAAATCCGGTTTTAAGATATAGAATATTAGTAGGTTTTTTAATATTTGTATCGTTGACGTACGGTTACTATGCAATGGTCTTTTATATACCAGCATTTGTTGTTCAAAAATATCATTTGACGGCCGCGACGGGAGCTGCGGCGGTTACGTCCCTTCTCCAAATTGCCGGCGTGATTGGTGGATTGACTGGCGGAATCATAGGGGATCGGATCGGCAGAAGAATTCCTGCCATTGTCGCGGCGGTATTGCTTATGGGTAGCATTCTTCTCTGGTGGGGAGCCAATCTATCGCTGACCGGTTTTTGCATCATGACCGTTATTGGAGGCTTTTTAATCGCTTATGAGTGGGCAGTTGGAATCGTCTATGTTACCGAAATTTTCCCGACCGAAATCCGCGCAAGCGGCTTTGGCTGGAGTGCAGGATTAGCGAGAATTGTGTCTATTGCGGCACCTGTTATGACTCAAGTGTTGGCCGGCGCTCTGGGAGTTGCCCATGCAATTCAGGTTTCTGCCGTAATTTGGCTTTCGCTCATTGTCGGATATCTAATTTCTCATGAAACGCGCGGCACTGAGTTGGCCGATAAGATCGGGAGTCTAGTCCATAAACAGTGATATTTGGAGTGACGTTTTGTAATTGTTATGCAAAGCGGGCCCGCCGACGTCGACGTGCCCGCGTCATAGAGATCAGAGATCGAGAGTGTAGCACGAGGATTTGAATGCTTGACATCATTTTTGTCTGATATAAGATATAAAAAATCAGTTTTCCAAAGGAGGATGCCATGCGCCTATCCATGTTCGCCTGGCTCGTCGGTCTCGTCCTCATCGTCCTGCTTTATACGGTTGGGCCGGCGATCGGCTTCAATCACGCCACGCCGCCGATCCTGGGGATGCCGCCACTTTATTTCTGGTTCGTGCTCGTCCCGCTGCTCAACCCGGTCATTCTCGGCGCGGTTTATCTGATCGACCGGGACGAGGGCCGCAAAGAGGGTGTTATCGGCGACGGGGAGGTCTGACCTCATGGCGTCGCTCTATGAGGTTCTCGGCTTTGTCGCGCTCAGCCTTTTGCTTATCACATGGCTCGGCATCCGCTCCGGCCGCCGGACATCCGCAACGCTGACCGGATGGATGGTCGACGATCGCTCGATGGGGCCGCTGTTGACCTGGTTTTTGCTTGGCACGGAGATCTATACGGCATTCACTTTTCTCGGCCTCGCGGGTTTCGCCTATGCCAAGGGCGCTGGTATATTCTACAATGTCGGGACAAACGATGTCGGATATGCGCTGGGATTCTTCATCTTGCCCGCGATCGGGATGATCGGCCGCCGATTTGGTCATGTCACCCAGTCCGACTTCATTGCCGACCGCTATCAAAGCAAAGGCCTCGGGATCATCGTCGCTTTTTCCACCGCGATCATTTTGATTGCCTATATCGATCTCAACATCGTCGGCCTGGGTGCGATCCTTGCCGTCCTGACCAACCACCGCCTGAACCTACTGAGCGCGGACACCATCGGCTTTGCCGTGCTGACGCTCGCTGTGTTTTTCGGCGGAATTCGCGGCAACGCATGGCAATCGATGGTCAAGGACATCCTGATGTTCATCGCGATCGGCGCTTTGTTCTTCATGGTTCCATTCCGGTTTTTCGGTGGATTCGGCTCGATGTTCCACCGCATGGCGACAGAAATTCCAAAGCACATCACGATGCCGGGGCCGAGCGGCAAGCTTGGCCTTGGGTGGTTCGCCACTACGATCCTGCTAACCGGGTTCGGCCAGTGGATGTGGCCGCAATGGTTCAATGTCGCCTATACCGCCCGCGGCGGACGAACCTTGAAGCTGCAAGCGGTCTTCATGCCGCTCTACCAATTGGTCAAGATCGCGGTCATTACCGTCGGCTTCGCGGCCGTATTGATCTTCGCGGGCCATAAAGTCGCGGGCAACGACGTGGTGATGCTGATTGCGAAACAGATTTTTCCGGTGTGGTTTCTGGCGGTATTCGCGCTGGCGGCGGTGCTCTCCGCCATCGTGCCGGCAGGACCGATCATCATGATGTCCTGCACTCTGCTCGCTCACAATGTCTTTGCCAAGCTCAGGCCCGGCATATCGCCGCAAACCATATTTGGTCTTTCGCGTTGGCTCGTGTTTGCGGTCACTCTGGCAGCGTTGATCCTTGCGATTGTCGCCCATGCTCTGATCGTCGTCATCCTGCTCGTCGCCTATGATTTCATCGCCCAGTTGCTGCCGGGCATCGTGATCGGCGGCCTGTTCTGGCGGCGCGCCACCTTGGCGGGAACCGCCGCTGGACTCGCGGCGGGCTGGGGGCTTTCGCTCGCCTTTCTTCTCACCGGACATGGCCAGATATGGCACATGAATTCGGGATTTGTCGCTCTTGTGGCAAACATTATTGTATTTGTTCTCGTTAGTTTGGTGACGAAACCAGTTCCTGCCGAACAACTTGAGCCATTTTTTGCGGCCGCCAATCCATGGCGTCGACCATCGGCAATGCCTGTTGCAGCCGAATGAACGGTTTGGGTGACATGCGGTATGCATCTTATACCAACCGCCCTGGACAATGACCCATCACCCGTCATTGCGAGCCGGCGTCGGCCGGCTCGCAATGACAAATTCGCATCGGCATGTGTCACAGATTGAGGCCGCTGGTATTATATAAATTACATGAACAAGCGGCATTGGCTTACTGTTTTTCGCCTATCTCGGTGGGCGTGTTTGTAACGCGCATAATCACCGACTCTTCATTCTGCGATGGAGCGTGCTGCGTGAAATACCCAATTGTCGCGCCGCCTGGGACAGATTACCCTGGGCCTCCTCGATCGCGCGCGCTATCGCACTCTGTTTGACGTCCGCGAGCCGGACAGACCCGGTGGTAACGTTGGTAAAGTCAGTCGCCAAAATCAGCGAAATTTCCTCGACACTGACGTCTGGACTACCGCTCGCGAGCAATAATCCCTCGACCAGATTACGCAACTCGCGCACATTTCCCGGCCAGTGATAGGCGCGCAGCCGCGCCATAATGTCCGACCCGAACAGCCGCATCGCGACACCGTGCCGCTCCGCCACGGTGCGGTTGAAATGCGCGACCAACAAGTCGATATCTCCCGGTCGGCGGCGCAGCGGGGGCACGATGATGCTGGTCACGTTGATACGATAAAACAAGTCGCGACGGAAGCGACCCGCCGCGACCTCGTCACGCAAATCCCGGTTGGTCATCGCCACGAGCTGGACCGAAACACGCCGCGGCGTGGTATCGCCCAGCCGATAGATCACGCCTTCTTCCAAAGCCCGCAACAGGATCGGCTGCAGATCGAGCGGCAATTCGCCGATTTCATCAAGACAGAGCGTGCCGCCATCGGCGAGTTCGAAGCGTCCTGGCCGCCCATCAGCCGTCGCTCCGGTAAACGCACCTTTGACATGGCCGAACAATTCGGCGCCGACCAATTCTTTGGAAACCGCGCCACAGTTGAACACGACGAATGGGGCATTGAAATCGAACTCGCCATGCATTGCCCGTGCAAACAGTTCCTTGCCGACGCCGGTTTCCCCGTGGATCAGTACCGGGACCCGGTGTTTGGCCAATTGCCTGGCGCGTTTGACCGTCTCAAGTACCGGTTGGCTGACGCCGACGATGTGAGAAAACGCGCTGCGGGCGACATCGGCCTCCGATCCCGACGGTACGCCGCGCGCGGGCAGACGCGCTCGGTCCGGGGTAACGAGCATTGCGCCGATCGGTCTTCCATCGAGCATCACAGGATCAAAGCCATCGACCCGGAGCGATTCGGGGATGTGATCGAGCCACGCTTCCATCGGTCGATGCGGGTCAAAGCCGGGCATGCGCTGGCCCAGAGCCGCGGGCGTATCCATATGCCCGTTCATGTAAACGATGCGGCCGGCGCGATCGATAACGAGAATGCCGCCGGTCGCGGGCATCCGCTGCAGGCATGTCTCTAACAGGCGCACCCGTTCGAGGCTTGCGCGTTGCGCCAATGCTGTTTCGATCTGGCGCGCAGCCGCCACCGCAAGCGAGAGGTTGCTGCGTTGATAAGTCGATGGCGGGCCGGAAATATCGACGACGCCCAGGATCGCACCGGTGCCCGGTTCATGAATGGGTGCCGCAGCGCAGGTCCAGCTTTTGATCCCTTCGCAGAAATGCTCGGTGGCGTGAACCTGCGCGGGACGCCCGGTCGCGAGCGCGGTGCCGATCCCGTTGGTGCCGATGACATCCTCGCGCCAGTGGCCGCCACCCACCAGATGGATGCGTTCGCCCTCGGCGATGGTAGTGTTGTCACCAACCGTTTCCAGCACGACCCCGTCAGGGTCGGTGAGCAGCATCATGCAGCGGGAGTCGGCGATCATCTCGTTGAGGCGGAGAAAAATATCGGCCGCCGCTGCAAGCAGTTCGGTGTTCCGATGGCGCAAATGGCGCAAATTATCGCCAATCGCTGCGAGCGGCGCATGGCGGGACGCGGGATTGACGCCCTGCGCAAGGCTGCGTTGCCAGGACGAGACGACAAAGTTGCCGAGCGGCATTGTGGCTTCCGGCTCGCCGACCAGAAACCGTTCCCACGCCCGCATGGTATCCCGATCGGCTGACGCTGGTGCTTGTTGGCGCCACCCCCGATAGGGTTCAACCAGGAATTTCACGTTCGTCGATTCGAGTGGTTTCGAATAGGATCGCTTTACCATGATCCCTCCCGCAGCATGGCGATCGCGTCAGCAGGCCATGGCCGTGCCGATCATATAGATGTGATGCAGCGCACTTTCCACCGGAATCAGCTTCGGCCAAGTTTTTCAGCACCACCGCCGAGAGCCGGGCCGGCTGTGGGATCGACATAATCCGGCCGGTCGGCGATCAGCGTATGGGTGGTCAAAATCAACGACGCGACCGACACCGCATTGCGCAAGGCGCTCACGCTCACCTTGACCGGATCGATGATCCCGGCTTCATCCATCACCACCATCGCACCCGACCGCGCATCCAGCCCGGTGCCCGACGGAGCCGCGGAAACCTGCGCCACCATCGCCTCGGCGTCAAACCCGCTATTGGTCGCGATCGCGGCAAGCGGCGCGATCAGCGCGTCGCGCAGCAGAAGTGCCCCAACCCGTGCGCCATTGAGCAGCCGATCCGCGCTTTCTTCGAGCTCCGGCGCAATCTGCGCCAGCGCGGTGCCACCGCCCGGCACCACGCCTTCGGCGATCGCGGCACGTGCCGCGGCCAGTGCATCCTCGATCAATTGAGCGTGGCGCTTCTGCGCCACTGGCGTCGCCCCGCCAGCCAGTATCGTCGCGGTGCCGCCCGACAATTTCGCCAGTCTTTGTTCGAGCTTGTCGCGGTCGATATCGTTGGGCGCAAGATCGAGTTGGCGCCGCACCTGTTCGCGCCGCGCCGCGATCGCCGCGACATCGCCGTCACCACCGGAAATCAACGTCATGTTGGCGCCGATCCGCACCTGCCGCGCGCTACCCAGATCGGCACGCGCCGCCGCCTCGATCCGCCCACCAAGATCGCGCGCGATCACCCGCCCGCCGGTGATGATCGCGATGTCTTCCAGCATCGCCTTGCGCCAATGCCCGTATTCTGGAGGATGGATTGCCGCCACTGGCAGACCGCCCTCACGCCCGGCGAGCAACGCGGCCACAGCCGCCGGAGCGACCTCCTCGGCGATCACCAGCAATGGCTGATTGCTCGCCCCCACCAGTGCTCTGATCTGGCCAATCTCCGCCGCCGTCGTGATCTTCAGATCGGTCATCAGGATCAGCGGATCGTCCAGCACCACCTGCATCCGCTCCACATCGGTTACCATGTGATGGGAAATATAACCCCGATCGAAACTCATGCCGTCGGTCACGTCGAGCAGCGTCTCCACCGTGGCGCTGTTCTCCACCGTCACCATGCCCTGCGGCCCGGCCCGCTCGATCGCCTCGGCAACCAGCGCCCCGGTCGCGGCATCGTTGGCGGCGATGCTCGCGACTGCACGAATTTCGGCGGCGTCGCGTAGCGGCCGCGCACGGGCCCGCAATAAGGTGATTACCGCCTCGGCCGCCGCCTCCATGCCAGCCACGAGTTCGACCGGGCTGTCCCCGGCCGCCATCCGCGCCAGCCCCTTCTGCACCAGCGCATCGGCCAGCACCGTCGCGGTCGTGGTGCCATCGCCGGCGGTCAGGTTGGTCTGCATCGACACCTCGCGCAAAATTTGCGCACCCATATTCTCGAACCGACAGGCCAGTTCGATCTCGGCTGCGATCGATACCCCATCGCGCGAGACCATTGGCGTGCCGATCGGCCGATCGATGATCGCGTTCATGCCACGTGGCCCCAGCGTGCCGCGCACCGCGCGGGCAAGCTGCGCCACGCCCCGGCCAAGGGCCGCGCGCGCAGCTTCGTCATGAAGCATCATCTTGGGCATGCTGTTTCCCGATTCTCGTTCGTCAAGGTTTCTGGTTCAAAGATTTCGTGATAGCGGAGCCGCGCACCGCCCTCCGGGCAGAGCGCGGTCTCACTGGATCACCGGTCGGCGTATTTTATATATTCCATCGCCTCGTCCATATCGCCGAACAGCACCACTGTATTGTCATCGACCATCACCATCCGCCCGTAATGGGTCGATGTCGAAATCTCGAACAGATGCGGCGTCATCGTCCGTCCGAGGGATTCCGAAATTTCATCCATCTTGAAGGTGATCTTGCCCTCGCCGTCGATGCGGATCAGCGCCGGCTGATAGGTAACCGTGATGCCTTCCTTCGTGGCCATCACGTCGGCGATCGCGCGCGCCTCGACGCTGTCGTTCATCGTAACACCGCACTGGTGAGAAATCGTGTCCTCGAAGCGGACATCCTTCATCGACTTGAAAATGGTAGCGGGATGAGCCTGTGTCATGGGTGTTTCCTTTTGTTGCCTTGATCGGGATCCGGCGGTTTTGCGGTCACTGGTCCAGCGTGGCGCGCACGTCGAAGCCGATTTCGGCGGCGATCGCGCGAGCGCGGTTCTTCGCGAGGTCGAGGACATCGGTGAACTGCGCCGCTTTCACCCGTGGTTGCGACCAGATCGGCTGCAACTGATGCGCCGCCAACAGAGCAAGCGCGCCATGCTTGTTCATCCAGGAGATCAGCAGTTTCCGGTTGTGCTCGCCATGAGTTTCGTCAAGCACCAGCAGGTGGAACAGTTCGACCGCATTGGCGAGGTTGCGTTCATAATCACCCTCGGCCGCGGAAACCACCGCCGGCGTCACGAAATCGTTCTGGGCCGCGGCCATCTGCATGATGAAGCCGCTGCGGAACAACTCACCCACCAACGGCTCGAACACGATGTTGGTGACGAAATATTGTTCGAGGAAATCGCTCGTCCCCATGACCGTCTCGATCGCCTGGCGCGTGCCCTGCCAGACCGGATCTTCCAGCCAATGCTGTTTGCCGGCCTCCTGGTCGAACCCTTCGATATCGAGTGCCAATTCCCCGAGGTAGAGTGTCAGATCCTGGGAAAACCGCAGCTTATAGGAGGAATTGGTCAGGATCGCATTGTTGATCATCTGGGTATAGCCATAGCGCTGCGCCTGCATGGTCGCGGTGCCCAGGCCGAATTCGGCATGTTTGTAGGCGCCAAGATGATCAGTCAGAACCTTCACCCATGCCCGATCGAACCGGCCCGGCGCGCCGGACCGGCGGCCATTCTCGATCACGTTGCTGATCATGCCGACAATGGTTGACTGGCGCTGGTAATGGGTGCGTTCCCACTCCTGGTCAATCGCGCGGAACTGATGCCAGTTGGACGATTTCAGCGCGGTCCAGGTTTTGTCGTAGGTCGGCGTGCCGTCGGCAAAATTGATGATCCAATCCTGCAGCAGATACCGCTCCGGATCGGGCTGGACATCGACCGTCATGTCCTCGTAGTGGCTCGCCTTGCGGCCTTTGGGTTCGAAATAGTTATACTTGCGGCTGTCGGACCCGGCGAATTTCGCGGACCCGGCGGCGCCTGACTTCTGAATAGTCTGTGTTTCCGTCACGCTCATCTTATCTCTCCCGATTTATGGTTCAGTGGGTTGGGCGGCTCGGTTCCGCGCGGCGATTACCGTACCGCGGTGGTGAACTTGTCGAAGTAGATGTGCTCGGGTTCGACCCCGGCCATCTGCAGCACCGGCAACACCGCATCGATCATCGGCGGTGGGCCGCAGGAATAGGCGTCTATTTCGCCTTCGAAACCTTCGCTGCGCAGGTGCTGGGCCAGAACCTCGTGGATGAACCCGGTTGCGCCGGTCCAACCATCGCCGTCTTCGGCGTTCGACAAAGCCGGGATGAATTTGAAATCCGGCAACGCCGCTTCCAGCTTTGCAAAATCATCGAGCAGGAACAGATCAGCTTGAGTGCGCGCGCCATAGAAAAACCGCACGGGGCGGCGCTCGCCGCTTTCCACGTGATCCTGCAAGATCGACTTCAACGGCGACATACCAGACCCGCCGCCGATCAGCAGCATCGGGCCAGGCCGCTCCTCGCGCCGAAAACAGGTTCCGTAGGGTCCTTTGGCGGTGAGTTTGTCGCCCGGCTTCAGTGCGTCATCAAGAGCTGCTGAAAAGGCACCCAGCGGATATTTTTTGATGATGAACGAGAGTTTGTTTGGCTCGCTCGGCGGATTGGCCATTGAAAACGACCGCGTAACCACCCCGTCCGGGAGCGTAATATCGACATATTGCCCCGCCCAGAACCGCAACGGCTGGCCGAGCTCGATTTCCAGCAGCCGAATGTCGTGAGTGAGCTTCTCGATCCGCGTCAGCCTCGCCTCATAGGATTTCACCGGAATTGACCGGCGCATCAAGTCCTCGTCGTAATTCAGCAGCTCGATCTCAAGGTCACTGTAGGCGTGGGTCTTGCACAGAAGGATGTGCCCGGAATCGCGCTCGTAATCCGGCAAGGCAAAGGTCGAATATTTCAGCAGTTCGATATCGCCATTGACCAAAAGAGATTTGCAACTGCTGCACTGGCCTTCCTTGCAGCCATGCATCACCGAAATGCCCTGGCGGAACGCCGCGTCGAGCACGGTCTCGCCTTCCTCGACCTCCATTTCGATGCCGACCGGCTCGAACCGGACCTTGTGCGTCGCGATATCCGACATTACGTTTCCCGTTGGTGTTATTCAGGCGAAGCCAGAGAAAAATCCGGACGCCGTGTGAGCGACGTCCGGAGGAGCGGAGCTGAAAATCAGTTCAGGGCATTGATCACGAAGCCCTTGCGGTATTCCGCAGCGGCTTTTTCCTTCTCCTCCACGGAAAGCTTGCGGAAATTCATGAGCGGGCTGCCCAGCGTGTGACCACGCACATCATCGAGCGTCCACATCTTGCTGTCGTCAAAATGCAGATGCGGTTGCGGGACGAGGGTTTTGCCGTCGTTGCGCACGAAGCCGAGATCGGTGATCGCATCGGCAAGATCCCAACCATCGTAGCACGACTCCCACTCGCGCCGGCCGCTGAAGCGACCCATCGCCGGCGTCGGCCGCCCTTCATATTCGGCGGCGAACGCAACCTTGTGGGTCCAGCGGCAAGTTTCCGAACAATAGGTGTAAGTCTTGCCGTCAACCTCATCGTAGCAGAAGTCTTCACGAATCAGGCACGGCACCATGCAGCTCCAGCAACGGTGCGGATAGACATATCCCGTATCGGTATTGAACAGGATGTTGGTCTCGCCCTTGTGGCTCAGTTTGGCATACCATTTCCAATATTCACCGAACTTGGCATACCAGCCGGGATATTTGTGCTCGAACCACTCAAAATCGCGGTCGGTCTGCGCTTCGATGCGCCAGAAATTCACCGGCCAACCGACCGAGAAGAATTGGGCAGTGTAGTGGACGTAGTGGTTCTTGACGATTCGGTCCCACGCCGCCGCGACATCGTCGTGATGGATCTTGATGCCGTATTTTTCGAGCGGCAACATGTAGGTCCGGTAATAGTCCTCGTAGATCCAGCGATGCCACAGCTCGGCATAGCTTTCCTTGTTCCTGTCACGATTGGTCGTACCGTATTCGACGAAAGTGCCGATCGCGGCATCGACGATCGCGTGGTTCTGCCAGAACGCATATTTCAGATCACGTTCGAGCAGCAGATGATTATCCGGGTCGTTGATCAAGGACATCAGCAATGAATGGCCGTTGCCGATATGCCGGCTTTCGTCGGACTGAACCGACAGGAACACCGTCGGCAGCGCATAGTCACCATTGCGTGCCGCCTCTGACGGCATCGCGACAAACAAAGTGTTCGTGAACGCGGTTTCCGCTACCACGGTAAGATAGATATTCGCCGAGGTGATCGCGTCACCGGTCACAAAGCCTTCCGCGAATTGCCGGCCGATGGTCGAGGCATAGCATTTGCCGAACGCGGCTTCGGTGATGTCGAACCCTGCCGGATCGATGTAGTTCTCCATATACCACTTCTTCAGGTTCATCTGAATCGTGGAATGACGGAATTCGTCGACCATCTGCATCGCAAAGCCGGTACGCAGTTCTTCTCCCGGCGCCAGGCGTCCCACCATCGCCATCGACCGCGCGGCGGAAATTTCTGGGAACGGAATGATCGCCAAGAACAGCTTCATCCACTCGACCCAGCGCGGTTCGACATTGCGGAACATGTCGCCGCGCAACGCCGCGTCGAGCGCGCCATAGACGCGATTGTCCTTTTCCTCCTGCATCGGGAAATACGACCGTAAAACCTGCTTCATCGGGTCGCGCGGAGTTTTCTTGATCTTATAGTCGGTGGGAAAGGTCATCGCTTCCTGCACGTAACTCGGCGTCCAGCCGAGATCGGCGACGCGACGCGTGGCCTCGTTGATACTCATACCGCGCTGGGCGGTAATCTTGTTGAGCGTTAAACTGTCAGGCATCTTGGATTCTCCCGATATCATTGCAAAACTGTCGCCGTGTCGGCAATGCGAAACGCGAAGTCACGGCAATTGCCATTGGCGCAGAGAATTTTAAGCATAAATCGTGCCATTGAATTAATCACGCTGAATGGCAGGAGATTTGCGATACTCCGCGTCGCGATCAACGATTGCACTATCGCAGAATGCGCCGATCGTGCATCGCGCATGTCGCAGGATGCGACAGATGCGATCTCGACCAGCAAGAAATGGTCTTGCCATATCACGACATCGCACCATCGTCGGGCGGCTCGGTGAAGCTCTTGCCTTCGGCGATCCAGCGCGCGGCCAGAACAAGAACACCCATCGCAAAATCCTTGCCGTGGGCCGCGATCATTTCATCGGCTATAGCGCCCACGCGCACAAAGAATGCGTCCTTGGACGTCTGTTCGTCTTTCATGAGCGTATTCCTGTTCGAAACAGAATATCTGGCAGAGCGACAACACCGGCTTCGTTATCGTCGGTGGCAAAGACCAGGGACTCACCATCGGGCGCATAAGCGAGATGGCGGATCGCGGCGCCCTCCGCACGAACCTTCATGCGACCAGGAATTTGCGGTTGGCACAGAAAAATCGTGCCCAGTGCATCGCCATAAGCGATGATCGGGCGGCGCGGATTGCACGCCAAGGCCGTGACGCCGGCCGATTGTGCAACACAGACTATAGGCTTGTCGCCATTGCCTTGGGGCCAGCATAAAATGGTGCCGTCGATCGCCGCGATCAGTGTGCCTTCGGCACTGAAGCCGATCGCGGCCGGTGTGCATGGCTGCGCCATCCGGCGCGGCAACGCGGCGGTGTCGATGCACGATATCTCGATTGCATTCCCGGTGGCCCGATGAGCGAGCATGGTACCATCGGGACTCCAGGCAAACCGCCCTGCCGCTTCGGCTGAACCAATTGATCGGACCCGGCGAACACCAGCTATGGCGAGCATGACGCCCTCGCCATGGCCGATAGCGAGGTTCAGGCCAGGGGGATCATAGGCCAGCGCTCTGACTGAAGTTGGCATCGCGATGCGGCGGGCGTCCGGCCCGAACATATCCACTTGACGGCCTGCCACCATGGCGCAACGGCCGCCGCGACCGGCCCCGACATGGGTAATTGTTTTGCGAGGATGGTCGGCGATGGTCTTGATCTCGCCATTGGCGATGTGCAGAAATCGTCCGTCCGCACCGCCGGAGACGATCCCGCCCGAAGGCAGGCTGGCCAACGACAATACCGCATCCCGATGGGCGGCGATGATGGTGGGCGGTGGCGGTGGCGCCTCGCCGGCCCTGATTTCGACTCCACCGCCTGGCCGATGCGCCAGGGTTGGTGCGCCGGGCCATCGCGCGTGCAGCATGACAATCGCACCATCGGCCAGCCCCAGGCACGCGACCGAACCATCCCAGGCCAGGGTATTGATCGGGGAAGTGAACACGAAGCTCGCACCTAGAAGATCGAGCAAAGACGGCGGCTGAACCCTGGTACGCTTTAAGGCATGCTCTACGGCATTCCGGGGGCTCACAGTTATCGCCTCCGTATGTCGGTGCCGTGCGGCCGCGGCGCTTGGCCCTGCCGCATGAAATCCGCAAGTCCCGGTTCCGGCGGCAAGGCGGCGGATGTGGTGCCGTAGCGGGCAGCAAGCAGCCCACGGCAAAGCGCTCCGTTGAACTCCGCGTTCAGCCCGACTCGGCGGATGTGGCGGAGATAGACATGCAGCGTCTCCGGCATGATCGGCTCGCCGGCGCGGGTGACAAAGGCGCTTGGCAAGCCGTGCGTTAGAGGACGACGTACGAGATAGCGCATACGCAAGACGATACCCTCGTCATCAAAAGCGAGGCGTTCGAGCCCGGACACATCGAGGTCAAGAATTGCAACGGGATCATGTCCAAGCGACAACATGTGGCGTAGCAAGGCTTCCTGTCGCCGTTCGAAGGATTTCAGGCCAAAGTGAAGGCGGATGCTGGCCAGATCGTCGCTTGCCTCGGTGGGAAACGCCTCGGCGAAATCCTTGCCTTGTGCGATCCCATCGTTGATTTCAGCGATGAACATATGCTCGTCGAGCCGGATACTCGCACGTGTTACCCAGGGCAGCGACAAGACGGCATCGCGCATATCGGCCGCCATGAGATAGGAGAAATTCGCCGCACACCAATAGGTCGGCAGACGGAAATCCACGTTCACGCCATCGTCGTCCGTAATATCGATCGCGATGACGAAGCCGAGTTCGACCACGCTCTCGTCGAGTTCCGGATCGGTCACCTGATCGAGAGCGGCGCGCACCGCATCGATGCGCACCTGTCCTCGATCGGTCACGCGACCTTCGCCTCCATACGGCTAAGCTTCGTTTTCTGGGCCGCGATATCCACCCCGTAGAGGCGCGCCGCGTTTTCACCGAGGATTTTTTTCTTGGCGGTGAGCGTCAGTTCCTTACCGGTCTCCTTCATCACCTCGTCCGGCAGTTCGAACGCCATGAACTTTTCCACCAGCCATTGCGGCGTCCAGATACCGTAATCCGAGCCGAACAGGATACGGTCCTCACCCAACCAGAACAGCAGCTCGGAAATTACCTTCGCGAAGTATCCTGGCCGCGAGTGGATGAACGGCAACACAACCGCGAGACCACCATAGACGTTCGCTTCCTGGACCGCGATCCAGCAGAAATCATCGAGGCGCGGCAGGCCACAATGCTCGACGATGAAGTTCAGATTCGGGAAATCCGTTGCACAATGGTCGATGTCGGCGACATCGAAAGCGTCGCGGTCGAGCGGGATGATCGTCGGCCCTTTGTGGACGTGGATGTTCTTGATCCCGAGCTTCTCGCAGCGTTCCAGATATTTATACGCTGCTGGCTCGGAAAGCTTATAGCCCCGGCTGTCGCCTTTCCATTCGGCGGTATACAGTTTCACGCCTTTGATCTTGTGAACCTCGGCCATCGCATCCAGCGCATCGAGCCCGCCTTCGCCATCGCGCGGGTCGAATGCGCCGTTGAGAATGAACCGGTCGGGGTAGCGCGTCTTCAGAATGGCGTTCTGCTCCAGCGTGTTGAAGCCGTTCTTGTAGAAATCCTTGAGATAGGTCGGCTGGAAGATCGCCATATCATCCGGCCCGTCGATGAATAAATCCCGCACCATCTGCTCGGCGCCGTATTTGGCGAATTTCTCTGGCGCCCATAGCTGTTCGGCCGGCGAAAGCGAGGCGTGATAGCCATAGAAACAGTCGATGAACTGTTTACCGTGGATGTTCCTGATGTTCTCCGGGCTCGCATCCCACAGATGCACATGCCCGTCGATGATGAAGATTTCCGATCCGTCTTTCGCCTTATACATTTTTGTTCCGCTTCCTCAGTTGTGGTTGATCACAATGTTACGGGATCAGCACGGCACGGCCACGAACGCGGCCGTTGTGGAGATCGTGTAGTGCGGTATTTGCATCTTCGAGCTTGTATTCGCGGGTCGCCAGCGTGACTTTTCCCTGGTCCGCCAATGCCATCAGCTCAATCAACTCGGCATAGGTGCCGACCAGATTGCCGACGATGGTTTTCTCCGTAGTGATCATATCGATCGTAGGAATATCGATCTTTCCGCCATAACCAACGATGTAATAGAAACCAGCGTTGCGCGTCATCGCCAATCCCTTGGCGATCGCATCGCCCTCGCCGACAAAATCGATCACCGCCTCCGCGCCCTTACCTTTGGTGATCCGTAAGACCTCGTCGACCTCCGACCCATCGGCCTTCACCGCGAAATCGGCGCCGCATTCCTGCGCGAGTTTCAGCGCCATATCGGCGCGGTCGACAATAATGATTTGTGCGGCGCACAAGGCGCGCAGCACCTGGATGCCGATATGGCCGAGGCCGCCCGCCCCGATGACCACGGCATATTCGCCAGGCAGCAGGTGCCGTGATGCCTTCTTGGCCGCGCGATAGGCGGTCAATCCTGCGTCGGTATGCGGGGCGACATCCTTGGGGGCCAGAGTTGTCGGCAGCTTGATGATCGAGCGCGCGCCGGTACGCAGATACTGCGCGTAGCCGCCATTAGCATTGATGCCCGGAAATTCACTCTCCTCGGCGTGCATATCCTCGCCGCGCCGGCACGCGAGGCAATGACCCGAGGTGATCAGCGGATGGCAGATCACCGGGTCGCCAACCTTCAGATGCGTCACGCCGGACCCGATCTCCTCGATCCAGCCAGCGTTTTCGTGGCCCATGATATGCGGCAGCGCCACCTCGACCTTGGAACGCCAGATCCCCTCGATGATGTGCAGATCGGTCCGGCACACCCCGGCGCCACCGATGCGCACGATCACATCATTGGTGCCCTTGATCGCAGGGTCCGCCACATCCTCATAGGTCACGAAGACCGGCTTCTCCAATCTCTCGTCGTATTCGTGCAGCACGGCTGCCTTCATGGCGCGGTTTCCTTGTTTCTTGGTCTGAGTCCTATCCATGCATCGGCCATGCCAAAGCCGCAGCAGACTGGAATCCGTGGGCGACGAGCGGCAAGCTGTTCCGTTTCGCAACAACTATGAAAAAGACTTGTTCCGTCGCGCGCCAATGGCGTGTATCCACAAATATTGTGCGTAGCAGACACACCCGGCATAGATCGGGGCGCCGCGCCAAAGCACGTAAGAAGATTGCTCGCACACGCAGTCGGAGGAAACATGCTGCCCCAACGCGAGACCGTTGCGCGCCTGAGCCAAGCGCGTGCCTTGATGGAACGAGACCGCGCTATCCCGCCGGGCCTGGTGCCCGCAGCTATCGCCGAAAGCTGGCGACGCTGCATCGCGGTCGGGCTCGATCCACGCCACCCTCCGAAAATCGCTCGGCTTTCGGCGACAGCTCTCAATCGTTCTCGCGCTGCACATGAAACAGTGTACCACCTTGCCCGCGCCGAGATGCAGGCGCTGCACCGGCAACTCGGTGCCCACAGCTTCGTCCTCGCCTTCGCCGCGCCTGATGGTGTGCTACTCGATACGCTAATGGTCCCCTCATGCCGGGCCGACATCGAGGCGTTCGGGATCATCCCCGGCACGCTGTGGCACGAGGACAAGCAGGGCACCAACGCGCTGGGTACTGCGATGACAAATAGTCAGCGTATCGCAGTGCGTGGTGCCGAACATTTCTTTGCCGATCATAATCGGCTGAGCTGTATTGCCGCGCCCATTTTCGGCCCCGATCACACGCTCGCGGGCGTGCTCGATGCGTCCTGCACTGCCGCGGCCTATGCGCCGCACGCGCGCGCGATGGTCGCACTCGCCGCTGCCCAGATCGAGGCCCACCTGTTCCGCATCACTCATGCCGGGCAACGGGTACTGACGCTGCATGGCCGTACGGAATTTCTCGATACCGCCTATGCCGCCCTGCTGGCGATCGATGAGGGAGATCGGGTGATCGCCGCCAACGACCAGGCGCGGTTCATGCTGGCTGGCCTGCCTGAACCGACGGGTGCCCCGCTGTCTGCTCTGTTCGAACCGGGGAGCGCCACGGCGTCCCGCGGACTGATCATCATGCTGACCGACCGGACCGGCCGGGTGTTCCGTGCAAAGTCGGATGGGACGCGGCTCGGTGGCACGCGGGCGCGGGGCGTGGCATCAACGCGGCCGGCCCCGCACCAACGCGCCCCAGGTGAGCCCGTCGCGGACGATCCAACCACCCGTGCCGCGCTCGATATGGCCGGGCGCGCAGCACTTCGCGGCATGCCAGTGCTGATCCGTGGCGAGACCGGCACAGGTAAGGAGGTCGCGGCGCGTTACGCCCATCACGCCTCGGGCCGGAGCGGAAAGTTCGTCGCCATGAACTGCGGCGCGATCCCGCCCGATCTGCTCGCCGCAGAATTATTCGGCCACGCCGAGGGTGCGTTTACCGGCGCCCGACGGGGCGGCGCGCAAGGTCTAGCTGCGGAGGCCGATGGCGGCACGCTGTTTCTCGACGAGATCGCCGATCTGCCGCCCGGCGTGCAAGTCGCGCTCCTGCGGTTTCTCGACGATTTCTCGGTGCGGCCGCTGGGTGGCGGTGCGCCGCGCGTGGTCGATGCACTGCTGCTTGCCGCGACCAATGCCAATCTCGCTGGGGCAGTCGCCGAAGGACGGTTCCGCGCCGATCTCTATTACCGGCTTGCGATCGTCGAAATTCTGCTCCCGCCGCTGCGCGAGCGAACAGATTTCGCCGCCCTGGCGCGCACGCTGCTCGCTGCCCTGGACCCGGCGTTGCATCTGTCCGATGCGGCGATCACCTGCCTCGCCCGGCACAGCTGGCCCGGCAATATCCGCGAGTTGCGCAACATGTTGTCGCGCCTCGCCCTTACCGGGCCGGACCACATCGACGAAGACGCGGTCGCGGCCCTGCTGGTGCAGACCTCGAGCGAGCCGGTCATGGAGCATTCGGCGCTGCGTGACCTTCAGACGCGACAGATCACGGACGCGGTGCGCGTGGCGGGCGGGAATGTCAGTGCCGCCGCGCGGCGTCTCGGCGTGTCCCGCAACACAATCTATCGCGCACTCGACCGAAATCCTGGGTCGGCGATGCGTCGCTGAACGTCGGCCGAAATCGGCTGAGCGTTCGATTATGGAAATCCCGTCTGAATCCCAACGTATGGCCCGCCCCGTCTGCAAGTAGTTTTTTGTCAGATGAACCGTGTAGTCTGCGTCAACGTATCCGGCCTCGGAGTAAGCTCCCGGCCACGATGGAGATCCGCGCGCTCTGGTTCTCATAACTTCGACGGCGTCAAGTCCGCCATTGGGTCTAGCAGATTTCCAGAATACCGATCGACTGTCAGGCCATCTTTCTTCCACCACCCGCAAACATCATGGACCGGTTAGCCGATCATCATATCAGCACCGGTCGATTTCGGTCACGCCGTCACACCAACGGCTTTCGCGTCAAATTTGTCGCCGTGGCGTAGGACGGCCCACGCAATCCGCGCCAGCTTGTTGGCCAATGCGACGACCGCGGCGTTCTTGTGCACCCTGGCCATCAACCCCCGCAGCCAGCCGCCCAGTGGTGTAGCACTGGTCAGCAGACCTGGCAGGGCGGAGCGCGCGCCATGGATCAACTGCTTGCGCAGATATCTGTTGCCGCGCTTGCTGATCCCGGCAAGCCGGGGCCGCCCGCCCGTCGTGATCTGACGCGGTACCAACCCCAGCCAGGCCGCGAGATCCCGACCCCGCGAAAACGTCTCGCCCTTGCCGATCGCAGCGATCAGTGCGGTGGCGTTGATCGGGGCCGATACCGGGGATCGAAAGCAGCCTGCAGGCCGCCTCGTCGTCGCGGGCACGGGCAACAAATTCGTCGTCGAAAGCACCGATCCGGTGATCCAGTTCGCGCCATTCGTCCCGCATGTCCCCGATGAGAGCCTGCATTCGTGGGGTCAACGCGATGCTATCCTCGTCGTTCTGATCGAACCGTGCCACCAGGTAATGCTCGAGCTTGCGCCGTCCCTTCGGCACGGTAATCCCCCGTTCGAGAAGGATCGCACGCAGCTGGTTGATCAGCGCCGTCCGTTCACCGACCAATCGGTCCCGCGCCCGATGCAACGTCTGTAGGTCGAGCTGCTCCTCGCTTTTGAGTTCCACAAAGCGCATCGTCGGTCGGGTCGCCGCTTCCGCGATCGCCTCGGCATCCCGATCATCGTTCTTCTGCGCCTTCACATACGGGCGCACATATTCCGGCGACATCAGCCGGACCGTGTGACCCTGAGCCGCCAACAGCCGCCCGAGATAATGGGCGCCACAGCACGCCTCCATGGCGATCACACACGCCGGGATCTTCGCCGTGAATACCGTCACGCTGTCCGGCCGCATCCGGCGCCGCTTCACCACGGCGCCGCTCGCATCCAACCCCGCGAGGCTGCAGCTGTTCTTGCCCAGATCGATCCCCAATACCGCAAGCTCTTTCGCCATGGCACATTCCTTTCCTTCCGGTGGCCCCCGCAGACTACGCCGCGGGGAAAGGGGCGGGCCATTCCATAACTTCGATCCCAGCGCCTTCCACTTGTAGAACGTCGCCTCGCTCACGCCGTGCTTGCGGCACACGTCTGCCGTCTTCGCCCCCGCCTCCTGCTCGCGCAGGATCCCAATGATCTGCTCCTCGGTAAAACGCGATCCCTTCATCTCCGCCTCCTGCTCAGGCGGACTCTACCTAAAATCGGAGGAGTTTCAGGGGCTCAGGTCAACCCCGCCATCGGGGTGCCAGAGGATCACAGTCGATAGACATTCGAGCACCCCGCCCATCCTCAGATTTGGATTTCGAGTGAGTTATAATGAAAGTGGTTGCGGGGACACGCAACCACTTGCGCTCACGTACGCCTAACTGCGATCAATAAGTCCCAGCTCAGCCACCGGCCCGAAAGGGGTTAATGATTTGCAGCCCTCCATCGAGGGTCATTCCGTGTTGCATGTCTTCCGACCACAGCGTTTCGCAACCGGCGTGGAGTGCCGAGGCAGCGATCATCGCATCGTAAATGGAGAGGCTGTAGCGCTCCGCGAACGCCAGTCCGGTTTCGTGGATCTCCAGCGTAACCGAATGGACCGTCAGCAGCCCACGCAGCATAGCCAGAAAGGCGTTCGTATCAGTCCAGGACATCCGCATCTTGCGCCGCGCGACGTTCGTGAGTTCGTTTAGAGTCTGACTCGGAACTCATGTGTAACGAGCGAGTCGGCGGGTGAGGAGCATGACGGATGCGGCGTAGAGGAAGGCGGTAGCGGAATGGATTGTACCCTCGAAATCCTTTGCCAGACGCCGGTTCCGGTTGAGCCA
>NZ_JAIMBZ010000026.1:0-47038 GCF_025499445.1 Acidiphilium sp. AL | reverse complement strand
ATGCTATACGAACTCATCCCCACCATGCCGGAGCCTCGCCTGCTGCCACTGGTCCAGAAATTCGCCGATATGCTCGCCGACCTGCCCGTCTTCGCCGAGACTTTCGGGGCAGTGTGAAAATGAGGGGAGTCTTGAGGAGCGGACGCCGACTTCCGTTACTCTTTGGAATCCAAACACGCAGCAAGGGCTGCGGACGATATTCGCCGTCGCGCAGCTCTTGACGCAACTTTTCCAGCCATTGTTTCGTTCCGTAGGAATCGATCTGGGCGAAACTCACCCCATCGACACCTGCCGAGCCGCCGTTACGACGACATGCCCGGTAGGCTTCTTCGATGACGTCATCCCGACAGACTTTGTCCCAAAGGGAATAGAAACGATACGCTGGTTCAGCCTTAGCTTTCGCCTGTAGTGAGGTCTGTAATTTCCGAACCCTTTCGAGCGAAGTTGTTAGGCTTTTGGCCAATCTCCGAGGTCTCATCACTTGATTCACCTTTCGCAGGTCAGGGCCCCTTTCCTCGACCGGCATTACCCGGCGTCATCGGTACTACGGGCCCATCCGCCATCTGCCCCGGCCGACGCTGACCCTCACGGGGTCGCCGTTGACCAGTCGGTTTGCCAACCGTGGTCACCAGGACAGACTTCCCTTGTTGCACACTGATGTTCTGCCATACGTGCTGCCATCTTTACCCCGGTGAGCCCATCAAGGGCGTATCTCGCTCGCTTGCCTGATGGCGGCGGCCTCCCCATTCCACTGGTGGGTCGGCGCTCACATTGATCATTTCGAGGCCTCAATAATGTTCGCTTTTGCTGCGGCCCGTATGGCCCGTTGATCCCCAAAAGGGACCTTTTCCCGAAGTGCTTCAGACCATTCGTCGCCTCCTGATCCGCTCCGGGGGCTTCCGGCTGGAGCGAGAGTTGCCGGGTGGGGTTTGCACCCACGACATCGATGCGCCTTGGCAAGGCACACAGTGGAACAAGATCGAGCATCGGCTATTTTCGTTCATCACCGGAAATTGGCGCGGCAAGCCGCTCGTCAGTCATCAGGTGATCGTCCAACTCATCGCCGCCACGACGACCAAAGCCGGCCTAACGGTCCGCTGCGAACTTGATCCCAACATCTATCCCGCAGGCGTGAAGGTGCCCGACGAAGAACTCAAAACCGTCAAAATCCTCCGCCACGAATTCCACGGAGAGTGGAATTACACAATCACGCCAAGCGGACCCGTTCTGGAGCGGTAATTGTCCAACAGCGCCTAAGCTCGCCCTCCAATCTGGTACGGACGCTGTACGATCTCAAAATACCTCTGCTTGCGATTAATCGGAGCGCATTATTCGCTTTTTGCACCGCAACGTGAAACACTGCGGGGGGATTCACTGCCGTACCTCAATCGGTAACCAGCGTGATCCGAGACAAGCAGATCAGCCAGATCGGCATCCAATGCCATTTTTTGACGCATTCGATAGATATGGTTCTCAACCGTATGCGTATGGCTTCCGGTGTGGGCTCTATAGCGTGAGCGGCTGAAGCGGGCGAAGTTGGACTTCTGGAGTGCCTCGGGCCAAATCGACGGCTACGCTCTACGTAACGGAGCATCTCATTCGGATGGGTTGGTATCCCGCCGCGATCATATAATGATCCGGCTGAATACTGACGATTCGAATCATCGAAGGCGAAGTGCCGATAGCCCCGAGGAAAGACGAACATGCCGGACGCGCGCCCAATCTTGATTGTAACTGCCGATAATGATTTGCGGATTGCTCTCACTGAGAAGTTGAGTGTGGAGAACAATTTTTCCCCACAGATAGTAAGCAACATTGCTGATGCTGAAGCGGCCCTGGCCGATAGAGATCGATGTCTCGACACCGTGATCCTCGATTTTGATAATCCAAAATTGAACGGCTTGACATTCTCGTCCGAGATCCGCCGACAAGGTAAGAAAATGCCTATGATCATCGTCTCTACCTCACCGGATGAGAAGGATGTGGTGCGTGGCCTGAAGTCAGGCGCGGATGACTATATCGTCAAGCCACTCAGAATGGATGAGCTATTAGCTCGGCTGCGGGCGCATTTGCGAAATTTCGAGAGGAGCGAAGCCGTGACGTTACGGATCGGCCCCTATACATTTCATCCAGCAAAGAAGAGTTTGATCAATCCCAGGCGGAACAAACGGATCCTCCTGACGGACAAGGAGACGGCGCTACTGAAATGTCTTTGCCGTGCAGGTGGTCAGCCAGTCAGCCGAGCAGCGCTCAAGAACGAAATCTGGGGTCTGACCGAGGGAGACACGCACTGCTTTGATCTTAGTCAATGATCTTACGTGCGGAATGCGGGTAACAGCGAAAATACAGGAGGTGCGCGATGAGTGTGAGGCTGTTCCCGGCCACGGCGATGCCCGATCCTGACTGGTGGCAGGCGCTTTGGCCGCGCCCTGGCGAGGTGATTGCCAAACTCGACGTCCAGCCTGGGACGGACGCCGTCGATCTCTGCTGCGGCAACGGGCTGTTCACCATTCCCCTGGCCGGCATGGTGCGCTGTGTCGTCGCCATAGACCTCGACCGGGAGATGGTGGATTTGGCACGGTCGAGGGCCGCTGCGGCGGGGGTGAAGAACTGCGTCTTCATCACAGGCGACGCTTGCGACCTGGCCCGGTTGGTTCCAGCACCTTTGGATCTCGTTATGATCGCCAATACCTTCCATGGCGTTCCCGACAAGGCGGAGCTTTCGTGCATCGTTGCCGCAGCGCTGCGACCGGGCGGTCGGTTCGTCGTGGTCAACTGGCACCGGCGCCCGCGCGAGGAAACTACGGTCCTCGGCCAACCGCGGGGACCGAAGACCGCAATGCGGATGACGCCGGAGGATGTCGCGGCGGCGGCCGAGCCTGCCGGGTTGCTACCAAAGCGGGTCGTGGAATTGCCACCCTACCACTACGCCTCGATCCTTGAGAAGCCTACCACGTAGCCCAACAACCGATGGAGAAAGCCTTGCGGCAAGCAGGATGAACAGCAGAAGTGGGCCATGATGGGCGCTTCCCAAGAAGGTGGCCCGATGATGATGGTTATGGGTACCGCATGGCATTGGCGAAAAAGATTATGGGCTATTCCGGGGTTTTGATCGTGAAAACTTCGGTTCAGAGGGGAAATCTCGGTGCGGCGAGGCCATCGGCGATCATCACACTGGCGTAGCCGCCGGTGCGCGCAGGGTCGGTGTGGTGGTGGCGGCGCTGTTCGAGCCGGGCGAGCTGGTCGCGATGCACTTCGTCCGGCCCGTCGGCGAGGCGCAGCGTGCGCTGATGGGCGTAGGAGGTGAACAGCCAGGTATCGGCCACGCCGCCACCGCCAAAGGCTTGAATCGTCCAATCGACGATCTTGCACGCGACGTTGGGGGCGACGACCTTGATCATGGCGATTTCGGCGCGGGCTTCCTTGTTGCCCACTGTATCCATCATGTGCGCGGCTTTGAGCGTTAGTAGCCGGGCTTGATCGATCATGATGCGCGATTCGGCGATTCGCTCGCGCCACACACTCTGTTCGGCGACGGACTTGCCGAAGGCGGTGCGCGATTCGAGGCGGTGGATCATACGTTCGAGAGCGCGCTCGGCGACGCCGATCGAGCGCATGCAGTGATGGATGCGTCCTGGTCCAAGGCGCCCTTGGGCGATCTCGAAGCCACGGCCTTCGCCGAGCAGGATATTAGCGGCGGGGACGCGAACGTTTTCAAAAATCATCTCGGCATGGCCGCGCGGCACGTCATCACTGCCGAACACCGGCAGCGCACACTTCAAGATGACACCCGGGTGCGGGAACAACACCAAGATCATGGATTGCTGCTTGTGTGGATTCGGGTTCCCGGGGTCAGACTTGCCCATCACGATCAGGATATGACAGCGCTGATCAGGCGCCCCGGAGGCCCACCATTTATGACCATTGACCACGTAATGATCGCCGTTGCGTTTGATCTCGGTTTCGATATTGGTCGCATCCGATGAGGCCACGCGTGGCTCGGTCATCGCGAAGGCAGAGCGGATTTCGCCGGCGAGCAACGGATTCAACCAACGCTCCTTGTGCTCGGCCGTACCGTAGCGGGTCAGCACCTCCATGTTACCGGTATCGGGTGCGGAACAGTTAAACGCTTCCGGCCCGAACGGGCTGCGCCCCATGATCTCGGCGAGCGGCGCGTATTCGACATTCGTCAGTCCGGCGCCGTGTTCGGATTCCGGGAGAAACAGGTTCCATAACTTAGCCACCTTGGCCTTCTGCTTGATCTCGCCGAGCAGTTCGAGTGGCGTCCAGCGCTCAGCCTGGGTGTGCGCTGTGTGGAACAGGGCCTGCTCGTTGGGATAGACGTACTCGGCCATGAAATCCGCGGCGCGTGCGCGCAGGGCCTCGGTTTTCGCGGAATATCGGAACTCCATTCTAAACTCCAGTTATCCAACCTCCATACAAGGCTCTTGATTCTCGTCCAGAAAACACCACTGCTTAGTAAATGTCATTGATCCAGATCACATGAAAACCATGAGATCAAGCCTCGTAAACCTCACGCAGATCAAGGCGGTGCTCGATACGCTCAACCCGCTCACTGAGTTGATCTACGATGATCTGCATTCGATGGACGATCTCGGCATCGTTGGCTTGATCGCGCCGAAGGCTCACCACAGCGGAATAGACCTCATTGAGCCGAGTCTTCATCTCCCGATTGTCCTCATGAAGTGCCAGAACGGACAAATGCAAGGCTCGGAGATGATCGAGAACAAGATTGATAGATTCATCACTCATGCTATGGTCCCCGAAAGAAGCTTTATGAATTCAAATTTGTAGCTATATTCTACCCAAGCGTTAATATTGATCTTGGGTCGGAATGCAGAGATCGGTAGCTTTCCCAGCGTCCGATACGGAGCGCCTGTCCGGCGCGGGGCATCTTGGGTTGTTTGAACGAGGTTGCTATCGTCCGCCGAATAACCTCGGCGGTATAGCTCAGCAGTCGAAACTGCCATGAACGCGGGTCCCGATAGTCAACTGGCGCTTGACCGTCTCGATTCGCATCTTGCCCATCCCCTCTCTTGTTGCCGCGACGCGCCGTAATTCCGCCTGCGTCGCCGCATTAAATTTCCGAAAATTCGAAAATTTCGCCATATTGACCTATTCAGACAGTAACAAGATGACCGTTATCGCTCGTGCGTCTCGTTATGCCTTCTGCCCAAGTTCCCCATTTGCACACCTGGACTTAGACAAGGCTGTCCACCGCGGATCATGGCGCAAAAAAAGCGGTGGATCCGGCGATCCGCGGATAATTCAGGGTGGAAGGTGGCTGCGAGTATGTTGCCCTGACGAACCAAGGTGGGGAAACCTCCATACCGTGCCAGAATTTCCACGCGGGAGCCTGCCCTCACGATACGCGGCGCGCGGATGAAGACCATTTCGAGCCCCCCACCGGAGAAAGCGCAATCTCCCATGGCAACACGGGATTCGATCTGTCGCCCGTAAGCGTTGCGCTGTATTATTATATCCAAAACTGCAAGGCTTTGCTGCGGCGGCGGCAGAACCTCTTTGGCGAGGATAATGCAGCCGGCACAGGTACCGAACACCGGTTTGGCCGCAGCAAACTCCCGCACGGCCTCAAACATATTTTCGCGCGTGAGCAGCTTGAGGAGCGCGGTCGATTCCCCACCCGGAATCACCAAGCCGTCCAGATCAACCAATTCTGCTGTCTCGCGGACCGACACGATCTCGGTGTCACTACTGCGCAAAGCCTCCGCATGTGCCGCGTAATCGCCCTGCAATGCCACAACGCCGATTTTCAGAGGTATTTCGGCCAATCCCGTTATCGGCATGATCTACCAGCCTCGTGTCTGGAGCAACGCTCCCTCTTCCAAAGTAGACGCAGCAAGGCCACGTATGGCTCCGAGGCAGGATTCGCTGATCTCGGCAAGAATCTGCGGGTTGTCATAATGCGTTGTTGCCTGGACGATTGCCTCTGCGCGTGACTGTGCCTCGCCAGGGTCAGCAAAATTCTGTGAGTCCATCATGAAGATGCCGGATCCCACAAATACCGCTTCTGCACCGAGATGGCGGACGAGCGCCGCGTCAGCAGGGGTCGCGATACCGCCGGCCGCGAAGTTTGGCACGGGCAGCCGTCCGGTATCGGCGACCAATCTTACCAACTCGTACGGCGCCCCCAATTCCTTTGCAGCGGTATACAGTTCATCCTCGTGCAGAACAGTCAAAGCGCGAATATCCTTGGCGATTTGCCGGACGTGCCGGACCGCATGCACCACGTCGCCGGTGCCGGCCTCGCCTTTCGTCCTTATCATTGCGGCTCCTTCGGCAATCCGCCGCAGAGCCTCGCCGAGGTTGCGTGCTCCACAGACGAAAGGAGACGCGAAGGCGTGCTTGTTGATATGATGCATTTCATCAGCCGGGGTCAAAACCTCCGACTCATCGATGAAATCTACGCCGAGAGCCTGAAGTACCTGCGCTTCGGCGAAATGGCCGATCCGGCATTTTGCCATCACCGGGATCGAAACGGCAACCATGATCTCCTTGATTTTTTTCGGAGACGCCATTCTTGCGACGCCGCCCTCGGCTCGTATCTGTGCGGGCACCCGCTCGAGTGCCATCACGGCCACTGCACCGGCCTTCTCTGCGATCTTGGCCTGCTCTGCAGTGGTGACATCCATGATGACGCCGCCCTTGAGCATTTCGGCCAGCCCCGTCTTGAGTCGCAACGGTGATGTCTCGGCAGGATTAGTCGGCATATCGCTCACGTATAGACCTCCTGGTAAGTGTCTGTTGGCAAACCGACACGTGCTTCGTGTCTGGTCGCATGTGACGACAATCCACCGGCCAAGCAATGCGAAGACTCGGAAGATCAAAAACCTGGAAGCGCCGGATCTTCGTTATCGGCGATGGCCATGCCCTCGACCTCTACCAACCATTCCGGCCGGCAAACCGAACCCTGTACAATGATCGTCGGGACGCCGGGCAAGCGCTCGGACAATGCCGCTTTGATCCGTGGATGGTCGGTTGGGTCACGCAGATAGACGATGAGGTGCATCAGCGTACTGAGCTCCGCCGAGCCGGCGCGCAAAAGTGCCTCCACATTATCGAGTGCGCGGTCGAACTGGCGCGACACATTTCCGGGATGAACAACCTGCCCGGCGCTATCAATGCTGGCAGTTCCCGAGATAAAGAGATGGGCGCGATCGGCATAAGCGATGCGGGTGCCACGCTCGAAGGTCACGTTGTAGTCCTTCGTCGGGCAAAGATGATCGAAATCATTGAGATAGGAGACCTGTTGTGGTGCGAGGCCAAGGATCGAGTAGGCGTCCATCGTTACTATATCGAAGCGGTGCGCGCAGGCACCCTCGATGCCGGTGCTGGCAATGAAATGCGTCTCTGCTGACAGGCCCTGTTCAAGGAACAGCTCACGCCTGCTCGTCACCATGTCGTTATAGAATACGTCGACGTCCTTGACGTAAATCCAGGTGCGGACGCAATTATTGCGTAGCGTGCCACCGAGGCCATCGAGCGTATTGATAAGAGTATCGAACATCTGTCGTGTCTGTTGTGTCGCAGGCACCAGCTTATCGTCCGATGCCGGGCAGAGACCTGTTGTCCAGAGATGAGCAAGGCCATTTTTCTCGACCACGACATGCCGAGACGTAAGCCGGCACTTGGAGAGATCAGGTGCCCCACTGACGTGATAGGCAAGAAGAGAAAGCTTGGTTCGTGAGAGGGGTGGCTGCTGGATGAGAGACAGCGCAACAGGAGAGCCATCTTCATCCGCTGTCAGGCTGCTGTGTCGCAGCAAGGGTATCTGGTTCATCGCATCGCTGACGAATAATCGCCGAAACACGGCGCTGCCGGCCGGCAGACCGAGTTCCTGCCGTGTCTCATCATAGCGTCGCTCAAGGCAGGCGACCTGCTCGGTGAGGCCGAGATCGGCAGGCGGTTCGACGATGATGTAATGCTCGCTTCCGCCGGTGCTCCGCTTGAAGCTTTTGGTGATGACTCTGCCGCTACAATCCATACTCAGGATGCTCCCGTGATTAATGGCCGCCAAGTGTGGTGCCCAGAACGTCGCTGCCATTCCGCTATCCAGCCCGGCCTGGCTGCCAGTCCACCCCGGCGCGCCCGTGCAGATAGCCATTGACAAACGGGACCGGCGCGGTGTGTTCACGCAGGCGCGTGAGGCCCTCCTCTGCATCGCAGGTGCCGTCGAGCACGGCGCGGTAGAGTGTGGCGATCTCGACCATGTCGAGTGCGTGAGGCGAAAGACGGAAATGGGTGACGCCTGCTGCCTGGAGATCGGCGAGTTCGTCGAGCAGAGCGACATGGCCGTGCGAGAGGGTCTGCGTGCCGTTGATCGCCAGCAGCGGACGCCCGTCAAGCTGTGCGATCGCCAGACCATCCGCATCCTGGCCACAGACGAACTGGCAGTTATCCTTGTGCAGATCATGTGCGCGCGCGTGATAGCAGCGCTGTGAGATGGCCAGCGGTTGGCGGCCGAACGCGAACACTTCAATCTCGCCCGCTTGGTTCTGTGCCGCCAACGTGGCGATCGCGTCGATGGATAGTTCCATTGGCGTGTTCACCCGTATGGCACCCAGACGGAGAAGGACATCGAGCGTACCTTCATTGAATACGTTTACCAGAGGGCCGGAGACAAATGCCTGCCCATTTAGCAGTTGCAGGCAGGCGAGATCGTTGATCTCGATCAGATCGCCTGTCTCGCAGAGCGCGCGGATCATCGCGACCTCACGATCGGTGATGATCAACGCCGGTGTCGAGAATACGACCTGCTTTCCTGCTCGGCGCAGACGCTCGGCGATCTTCGGCAGGTCTTTCTCGAACCAAGGGAGACGCTTGCTGCAAACCACCTCACCGAGATAGACGCACTCGACTGGCGCCTCGTCAGCGATACGAGCGTAGAAGTCTCGCCGCCGTGGTGCAGGCCAGTGGAACTGCAGCGGCCCCAAGGTTAAACAGCTCATCGCCACCCCTTCGCGTAGGCGCCGAATGTCTCGCGTCCCCCTTCGGCAACGGCGCGCAGCACGTCGGGCATCGGCGCCGGCGACGCGCCCTCAGCGAGCGCGTCGAGGACGCGGCGGAAAGCGGTGACGACGGTGGCCACATAGGTGCGGCTGCGCTGGCGGCCCTCGATCTTCAGGGCGGTTACCCCGGCCGCCTTGAGTTCCGCGAGGAGCGGAATAACGTTGAGGCCGGTCGGTTCCTCAAACAGATAACTCGGACGGCCATGTACCAGGAAGCGACCCTTGCAGGGGGTCGGGTAGGCCGCCGGCTCATCGCTCGCGAACCGGTTGATCATGACGTCGCCGAGACAGGAGACCAGGCGATCGCCGTCCTCACGGTAGGAGACACACTCAGCCGGAGCGCAGACACCGTCGCTGCTCGGTGAGCGGCCGGTCATGTACGAGGAGAGAAAGCAGCGCCCCTCCACCATCGTACCGAGGCTGCCAAAGGCGAACACCTCGGCCTCGACGCCTGTTTGTCCGATCAACGCCGCGACTTCTTCGACCGACAGCACGCGCGGTAGCACGACGCGGCTGATCCCAAAGGCGTCCCGGTAGAATCGGATCCCGAGCGGGCTGGCTGCGGCCGCCTGCACCGAGAGGTGCCGTCGCAAGTTCGGATGGCGGCACGTCGCATAATCGAGCACGCCAAGATCGGCAAGAATAACCGCATCTGCGCCGCAGGCAGCAGCGTCATCGATCGCGCGCTGCCATGGCCCGAAGTCGCCGGCACGGGGAAACGTGTTTACTGCGACGAAGACGCGGCAACTGCGGGCATGGGCGTAGGCGATACCGCCACGTAAATCTTCGCGGGTGAAATTCAGGCCAGGATAGTTGCGGGCGTTGGTGCAGTCCTGGAAGCCACAATAGACAGTGTCGGCTCCAGCGTCGACCGCAACGCGCAAGGCGGCAGGAGTGCCCGCCGGACAGACCAGTTCGAGATAGCGCGTCATGTCACCGCACCGATTGGATTCCGTCGCCTGGTTTGCGCTTCAATCTTGGCTATGCGCGTTCTCAATGCCTGCAACTCTGCTTCCTGCCGCGCGCAATACGTGGCGATGGAATGTTCTTCTCGTCGTGCCGCGTGCAGCGCCTCGTGCCTCATGGTCAGGCGCTGATGCGCTGCGGCGAGTCGCCGCTCCAGCATGAGCGCCACCCGCCTGACGGGATGCCCCACCGGTCCGAACAGTGCGGTTGCCGCTTGGAACACATTGACGGTTTCGCGATCGAGGGCATTACGCAGACTGACGATCGCTTCCATTTCCCCGGTTATGACGATCTCTCGGGAAAAAAAGAGCGCATCGCTATCGAGTCTGCCTTCGAGCAGCCCCACCAATGTTGCCAACCGGCCTCTTACGCAGGCATTCAAGGGCTGCTCCAAGGTCAATGTCGGCACCAGCGACACTGGCGTTCCCCCGAAGCGGAGCACGAAACGATGCGCCAGATCGGTCGGTTCGATACCGATCGTGCAGGGCTCGTGGCCCGCGAGGGCGCGGAACAGCCGAGGATACGTTCGGCCAAACCGACGCATCAGCAAAGCCGTGGCACGCGTCAGAGCCGGCGCGGGGAGCAGCCCCAGCACATTGGTCGCGAGCAGAACCGGGAATTCCGTCTCCGCCATGAGCCTGCTTCTCCTAGTATTTCCATGCCGTGCCGCAACGACAACCGCATCATGTGAACACGCGGAAGGCGGACGCGCCTTGATTTAGATCAAGGCGTGTCGACGCAATCACGCACATTCTTCCAAGGGCCGGAGGAAGCTGGAGTATGACGACTGATTACGAACTGCCGTTTCAGATGCTCGACGAGTCCGCGATCGTAACCGCAAAGCTGGAGCATGATCCTTATGACTATAGCTTTGTCGAGCACGCGCTGCCGGCCACGGTAAAGGAAGCGGTTCTGGCAGACGCGCCGCGCATTTCCGGCCGCGGCAGTTACGGACTTCCAAACCTACGATACGGACAGCTCTTTGGCACGGTCGTTCAGGATCTTTTGAGCCACCGCTTCCGTAGACTTGTCGAGCAGAAATTCAACATGGATCTCAGCCGTAGTCCGCCGGTCATTGTGATGATGGGCAACACGACCGGTCACTACAACGAAGGTCATGCACATCCCGACTCAAAACACAAAATTGTGACAGTGCTGCTCGGCTTCACCCGAACCTGGCCGTATGAGCGCGGTCGGCTCCGCGTGCTGCGCAGTTCAGACCGCGATGACTATACCTTCGAGTTTGCGCCGGAATTCGGGCGAATGTTGATGTTCCGTGTCTGTGACCATTCATGGCACGGCTTCCTCCCACAGAAAGGGCCGCGCATGAGTCTTCAGCTCTGCTTCGTTGATTCCGAATGGTATGTCCGACGCGAATATTGGCGTCATGGCATCAGCAGCATGGTCAAACCCATCCCGATACTCAACAAGATCATTGAATGGGCGCCGCGCTGAGAGGAGCAGAACGTGATTTATCCCCCGGCACCTGAAACCAGCGAGGTTGTTGACCATTTCTGCAAGTCAATCCGCCAGGCGCGACAGCAGGAGTGGCCGTATCGTCATTGGCTGTTTACCGATATTTTCCCTGAATCGCTTTGGGCTCGCCTCCTGGCGTTACCGATCGTACCGCCGATGCTTGGTCATACCGACGGCACCCGTAACAGCTACAATGATCGCCGCTGTTTCATTACAACGCTTCTACGCAGCAAATTTCCCAGTTGTGCCGTTCTCGCCGAGGCACTGCAGAAGCCGAACGTCGCAAAATTAATGGCTGAGACCTGCGGTATCGACGTCGCTGGAGCCTTCCTGCGTATTGAATATATCCAGGATACGGAGGGCACTTGGCTCGAACCTCACCGCGATATTCCAGAAAAATTATTTTCGATGGTCATTTATCTCTTTAGCGGGCCAGGGACAGAGGAATGGGGTACCGATATCTACGATTCCGAGAAGCGCTGGGTTGGCCAGTCCCCTGGTGACTTCAACTCGGGTGTGATCTTCGTTCCCGGCGAGAATACATGGCACGGCTTCGAGCCGCGTCCGATCCTCGGCATTCGCCGGCTCATGGAAGTCAACTATGTGGCGCCGAATTGGCGGGATCGCGAGCAACTCGCTTTTCCCGATCGGCCGATCCGCATCGCCTGAGTGGGCGGTGGTTTCTGGCAGAATTACTACATCTTGTGCAATATTCCGACTCGTGCTACTAAATGTTGACCGATTCGGAGGATTTGTGATGAATGCCACGGCGGTTGCAGGGCGCGGATTAGCCCAGCGGATAACAGAGGGTTTTGCCACCCGAAACCTCGTCGATCCCATTGCCACGCTTGAGGAGTACCTCGATCGTGAAGACTGGCGGGTTAAGGCCAATGCCAACCAGAGCTATTCGCTTGGCGGATTGATTCTTCACGGCGCGGCAAAGCTCGTTGCCAATTACTGGCTCGATCATATTTATCCGCCGGAGATCGGTCGCGCCCATCGCGAGGCTGACCTTCATCTCCACGATCTGGATATGCTTGCAGGCTATTGCGCTGGCTGGTCTTTACGCACGCTGCTCGTGGAAGGCTTCAACGGCGTCGCGGATCGTGTCGAGGCGTCGCCACCGCGACATCTTTCAAGCGCGGTCGGCCAAATGGTAAATTTCCTTGGCACAATGCAGAACGAATGGGCCGGAGCACAAGCATTCAGTTCTTTCGACACCTATCTCGCGCCGTTCGTGCGCAAGGATGGCCTTTCCTATGCCGAGGTTCGGCAGAATATCCAGGAATTCATATACAACCTCAACGTTCCGTCCCGCTGGGGAAGCCAGACACCCTTTACCAATATTACGTTTGACTGGGTATGTCCCGAGGATCTCCGTGAACAGATACCCCTGATCGGGGGCGATGAAATGCCATTCCGCTATGGCGATCTGCAGGTGGAAATGGATATGATAAACCGCGCCTATATCGAGGTGATGGGTGCCGGTGATGCCAACGGCCGCGTCTTCACCTTTCCGATCCCGACCTATAACATCACGGCCGATTTTGATTGGGACTCGGAGAACGCCGAACGGCTCTTCGCAATGACGGCGAAATATGGATTGCCCTATTTCCAGAATTTTCTGAATTCGGATCTCAAGCCCCATATGGTGCGCTCGATGTGCTGCCGACTGCAGCTCGACCTTCGTGAATTGCTCAAGCGTGGCAACGGTCTGTTCGGATCATCTGAACAGACCGGATCGATCGGGGTCGTGACGATCAATTGTGCACGGCTCGGCTTCCGACACAGGGGGGATTGCTCCGGTCTCTATCAAAGGCTCGACGAGTTGCTTGTGCTTGCATGCGACAGCCTGGAGATCAAGCGACAAGTGATCGGGCGGTATCTCGATGCCGGCCTATTTCCCTATTCAAAACGCTATCTCGGAAGCCTGCGCAATCATTTTTCAACGATCGGCGTAAATGGAATCAACGAGATGATCCGCAATTTCACGGTGGATACGGATGACATAACGACCCCCGCCGGGCATCGGATGGCCTGTGACCTGCTCGATCATATTCGGACCAGGATCATCGGCTTCCAGGAACAAACCGGCCATCTCTACAATCTTGAAGCCACGCCAGCTGAAGGAACCACCTATCGCTTTGCGAAAGAAGACCAGCGCCGACATCCGGGAATTCTTCAGGCTGGTACAGCGGACAAGCCCTATTACACAAATTCGTCACAGTTGCCCGTCGGGTTTACCGAAGATCCTTTCGAGGCGCTTACCCGTCAGGATGAACTGCAGGGTAAATATACCGGCGGCACAGTGTTGCATCTCTATCTCGTCGAACAGATCTCTTCCTCCGCGGCCTGCCGAGACCTGGTGCGGCGGGCACTGACGCGCTTCCAGCTACCCTACCTCACGGTAACCCCGACCTTTTCTGTTTGTCCGGTGCACGGCTATCTCCCAGGCGCGCATCAACACTGTCCGCGCTGCGCCGCGGAAGATCCGGCCGCATCGCCACCCACTTGTGAGGTCTGGACGCGTGTGATGGGTTATCATCGTCCGGTTTCCTCGTTTAATATTGGCAAACAGAGCGAATTCGCCGAACGGCGGTTTTTCGTCGAACCCAGAGCCATGTGCCATGCCACAGCCTGATGAACCTCTGGTCGGTGGCTGGGCGCCGTTCACCACCCTTGATTTTCCCGGACGCCTTGCCGCGACGTTCTTTCTCCGTGGCTGCCCGCTCCGCTGCCGCTATTGTCACAATGCGGATTTACAGACGCGCCAAGGGGCTTCTCCCCTGCGCTGGTCGGAAGCGCTGGCTTGGCTCGATCAGCGACGTGGTCTGCTTGATGGCGTTGTCTTGAGTGGTGGCGAGCCAACGATGGATCGGTGCCTGGAACAGGCGATACGTGACGTTCGCTCATTGGGGTTTGAGGTCGCTCTGCATACGGCCGGCGTCTCGCCGAAACGTCTTGGTCGGGTCTTGCCATTGCTCCAGTGGGTTGGGTTGGACATCAAGGCACCGTTTATCGACTATGCTCGGATCACTGGCTCCGAGGCGAGCGGTGCGCAAGCGCGAGTCGCCCTGGCGATGCTCCGCGAAAGTGGCGTGTCATACGAGGTGCGGACCACCGTGCATCCAGCGTTGCTGGATGCACAAGCGCTTCAGACGCTGGCGCACGATCTCCGGGCGAGTGGCGTCGGGCGGTGGGTCCTTCAGCCGTTTTGTGGCCGTGGCTGCGTGGACCCGGCGCTAAGCGCAGAAAACATCAGCATTGAGATGTCTCTTGTTACACACTTGCGACGGATTATTCCAGAAATCTCCGTTCATGCGAATGATTGTTGATCGAAGGGGGTTTTCGGGGTGGGGTAATCGCTCACAATTCCTGCTTTCGCTGGGCAAGAGGGGCACGAGCAATGGTCCTCATCTCACCTCACCCGCCCCGGCCGCCTCCTCGTGGCGTAACTTTCGCGGGCGAGAGTTTCGAACCGCTCGGATCTACCGTGCAATCGGCTGGCAATCGCATCGTTTGGAAGCCAAGCACATATTGCGCATCGATCGATCAAAAACTGTCGTGCCGGACTCGATCGCCGTGCTGACCATGCCGGACATCCGCACGGCGGCAAACGATACGCCGGGCAAAGCTCTGGCCGAGCGGATCAAGGCAGTCGGATATCGGATCGCGGCACGCGCGATCCTGCCGGACGACGCGGAAGCTTAACAGATGATGCTAAATCACCTACAATATCACCGACAATATGCTGGGGTTCCTTTCGAGGATCAAGCCATGACCCCTCAACCCGTACAGACATACGAATACGGCGTCGATGTCGTTGCGGACGACATCGACGAACTGGGCCACGTCAACAATGCGGTCTATCTGAAGTGGGTGCAGGCAGCAGTGCTTCGCCATTGGTATTGCGTTGCCCCGAAAGAGGTGATCGCGGCCCACCTCTGGGTCGCCGTGAAGCACGAGATCCGATATCGGCGCCCTGGATTTCTCAACGACCATGTCGTGATCAGGGTCGTATTAAAGAAGTTGCTGGGCGCTCGAGCCTTCTACAAGACGATGATCAATCGCGGCGATGAGGTTCTGGCCGAGGTTGAAAGCTGCTGGTGCTGCCTGGATTCTGTTACCAATAAGCCGGCTCGGCTGGCCCGTGATATCGTTGCACGTTTTCTGCCAGTAGAGGCCCCTCGACGCTGCTGACCAGCTACTCGGCCGGGGCACGAGGCCAACCCAGGCAGTAAAGTCACGTCCGCTCTTAAAACATCGAGGGATTGGTGAGCTTCGCGACGATTGCATTGGTGGAGATCAGTCAGACGCCGGGGAGCTTGGTCAGCCGTCGGCTCGCCTCACGTGCTTGGTGCCAGGTATTGGTTCTCCTGGTCGATATCGCCAAGGTGCCGCTGCAGGCCCGCGATCTGCGTGATGATCGTCTCCGCACACTGCGGACGAGGTCCGACAGACCTTATTGCTCTGATTCTGAGCCAGCGCAGCAACGCCGCTGGCCAGCCGCGACCAGCAGCCGGAGATGTAGCCGACGACGGCTGTGAGGACGTTGACGGCATCGCTGGCTCGGGTCCAAGAGTGCCGTCGCAGTTCACGTTGACCTGGCCGGTCACGCCCGCTTCTGCCATGAGGTGTAGAGGCTCGGGCCAGAACTGTGAAGCGCGTTGTGGCCGCCGTCTCCGGCATCGGCGATCCTCGCGGATCAGGCCGAGCCCGCCGAACGCATAAAAATAAAACGCCATCAGTCCCGGCAGCGCAAATCGCCGCTCGGCGGGGCGTAACTGAGCGAGGCCGACAGCCAGAACGTACCGAAATCGAAGATCGCGCAGCCCACCAGGAACTCGATCGTGTTCTCGGACACCTGGGCGCGCCGCGCGTCCAGAGCGAGCCCTGCCGTCCAGGCACGGCAGCAAGCCGCCGCGCAATATCAGCGTGTCGGCACGTCTCGGCTATCGGCGGACAACGGCGTGGCCATCCGCAGTGGCACCGCTGATCGATGCTGTGCAAATCGAAATTTCCACCGTCACCGCCTGATCAATGGCTTACTCAGCTACACTACAATTTCCATCATCTTGTCGGACGCTACGGCGAGACAACAACGTTTCAGTTCGAACACAACCAAGAGTCAAAAATTTGAACGATGGATGATAGTGCCTCCCCCAGCATGAACCCAGGGCCTATTCTCTGGGTGTTGAGGACACATCCCAGCGTTGACGTTTTTGCATGAATCATGGCTGCTGAATTATAGTTTATAATGTTCGGAATAGTAGCACTGATGTATAAAATATGATTTCCGCCGGACAGCTCAGGGCGGCCCGGGCCCTGCTCGGAATCGACCAGAAGGAACTTGCTGAACTTTCCGGCCTGTCGCTGCCGACGATCCAGCGCATGGAGGGGAGCGACGGGGTGATCCGCGGGAATGTCGATTCCCTGATGAAACTGCTCGATGCGCTGGACCGCGCGGGCATCATCGTGATCCGGCCGGGCGATGTCTCGGATGCGGCGGGCGGGCGCGGGGTTCGCCTCAAAAGCGACATGCCGTGACACCGATCATCCTGCTCTGCGCCCTGGCCTCATTCGCGCTCGGCGGATTCGGCGCAATTCTGGGACGCACGCCGGCCGGGCGGATCATCGTTTATGGCGGCTCGCTCGCGGTCGCCGGCGCCGCACTCCTGGCGGCACTGGTTCAGCTTGGCCTCGGCGTCGCGCCAGAGCCATCTGTCGCGCTGCCGCTCGGCCTGCCCCTGATCGGCATGAATTTCGGGATGAATGATCTATCGGCAGTGTTTCTGGTCATCACCAATCTCGGGGCTGCGGCGGCCAGCCTCTATGCCCTCGGCTATGGTCGGCACGAACCCGAACCCTGGCGGATCTTGCCGTTCTATCCGGTGTTTCTCGCCGCGATGAACCTCGTTCTGATTGCTGCCGACGCCTACGATTTTTTGATCTTCTGGGAGTTGATGTCGCTCGCTTCCTGGGCGCTGGTGATGGCGCATCATGAACAGGAGGAGACACGGCGCGCCGGCATCATTTACCTGCTGATGGCGAGTGCGGGCACGCTCGTCTTGCTGTTCGCCTTCGGCCTGCTGGCCGGCCCCCATGGTCATTACGCCTTCGCCGCCATGAGAGGGATGCAACGTGCCGGTTGGATCGGCGGGATCGTGATGCTGCTGGCGCTGGCTGGCGTCGGCTCGAAGGCCGGGCTTGTTCCGCTGCATGTCTGGCTGCCGCGCGCGCATCCCGCGGCACCCAGCCATATTTCGGCGCTGATGAGCGGCGTGATGACGAAAGTCGCGATCTACGCCTTCATCCGCATCGTGTTCGATCTGGCGGAGCCGGCCGCCTGGTGGTGGGGTCTGGCGGTGTTGACCGTGGGCGGCATCACCGCTGTGCTTGGCGTGCTCTATGCGCTGATGGAAGACGACCTCAAAACCATCCTCGCCTACAGCACGATCGAAAATGTCGGACTGATCTTCGTCGGGCTGGGTCTGGCGCTCGCGTTCAAGGCGGACGGGATGATGGTGGCGGCAGCCCTGGCCCTTACCGCCGCCCTGTTCCACGCATTCAACCACATGCTGTTCAAGAGCACGTTGTTCTTCGGAGCGGGTGCCGTTCAGCATGCGACGGGCGAGCGTGCCCTCACGAAACTTGGCGGTCTGATTCATCGGATGAAGATGAGCACAGTGCCGATGCTGATCGCCGCCATGGCGATCGCCGCGCTGCCGCCGCTCAATGGTTTCGCCTCCGAATGGCTGCTGTTGCAGGCGATCCTGCTCAGCCCTGCGCTGCCGCAATTTGGATTAAAGCTCGCCGTGCCCGCGGTCGGCGCGCTGGTGGCGCTCGCCGCCGCCTTCGCCGCCGCCTGTTTCGTCCGGCTCTTTGGTTTCGCCTATCTCGGCAAGCCACGCAGCGCCCAAGCCGCTGCCGCGCATGAGACCGATGCATTCTCCCGGGCGGCGATGATCGGGCTGGCTGCACTGTGCGTCGTGGCTGGCGTGCTGCCGGGCTTCGTTATTGATCTGCTGGCACCAGTGACGCAGGCGCTGCTCGGCGCGCATGTGCCCTCCCAGCGCGGACTGTCCTGGCTGACCGTCATTCCCGTCTCCGCCAGCCGAAGCTCTTATGATCCACTGCTGATCTTCATTTTCATCGCGGTGAGCGGTAGCCTCGCCGCGCTGGCACTGCACCGGTTCGGTTCGCGGGTGATCCGGCGCGCAGCGTTCTGGGGTTGCGGCTATCAGGGGCTGAGCGACGCTTCCGCGCGGGATGTGGCGAGCAGTACCCAATATTCGCCCTCCGGCTTCGCCCAGCCGATCCGACAGGTGTTTGCGAGTGTGGTATTCAGAGCGCGCGACGATGTCGTCATGCCCGCGCCGGGTCAGTTGGGGCCGGCCAGCCTCGCCTCAAGCTGGACCGATCCGGCGTGGTGGGCGATCTATACACCGCTGGTGACCACGGTCGGCCGCATTGCAGATCGGGTGAACCGGCTGCAATTCCTCACCATAAGGCGGTACCTGGCTTTCGTATTCCTGGCCCTCGTCATTCTGCTCGCCTGGACCGCGCTGTGGGGCTGATCGCGCCGCTGTTTCTGCAATTGGCCCAGATGGCGCTGGTGCTGGCAGCGGCACCGCTGCTGACCGGCTTCGTGCGCACATTGAAGGCGCGGCTGCAACGGCGCGCCGGTCCGCCGTTGCTACAGGTCTATCGCGATCTCGCCAAACTGACGGTCAAGGACGCGATCGTCGCGACCGATGCGTCCTGGCTGTTCCGCATCGCTCCCTATCTGATCTTCGCCACCACATGGGTTGCTGCCTCGCTGGTGCCGAGCTTCGGAACCAATCTGCTGTTCTCCTGGTCCGGCGATTTGATCGTGATCGTGGCTCTCCTGGGCAGCGCGCGGTTCTTTCAGATGCTCGCCGCGCTCGATATCGGTACCGCGTTCGGTGGGATCGGCGCGAGCCGCGAGGCGATGTTCGCCTCGCTCGCCGAACCGGCGATGCTGATGATCGTGTTCACGGTCGCACTGGTCGCGGGGTCGAGCCAGCTCTCCGACATCGCGACGTTCATGCATTCGGGTGCCGCCGGACTACGCCTGTCGCTGGCACTCGGCCTTGTCGCGCTGGTGATTGTCGCCCTCGCCGAGACCGGGCGCTTTCCGGTCGATAATCCGGCGACCCATCTCGAACTCACCATGGTCCATGAGGCAATGGTTCTGGAATATTCCGGCCGGCACCTCGCACTGATCGAACTCGCCAACGCGCTGAAGCTGCTGCTCTATATCTCGTTGATCGCCAGCATTTTTGCTCCGTTCGGGATTGCTGCCTTGGGGGCGGCACCTGAAGCCCTCGCGCTCGGCCTTGTGGCCTATGGCGTGAAGCTTGCTTTTGGCGCGATCATGCTGGCCGGCTTCGAGACGGCGATTGCCAAGATGCGGGTCTTTCGGGTGCCGAACTTCATCGGCGCCGCCCTGATGCTGGCCCTGCTCGGCACGCTGCTCCTGTTCGTGTCGGCGACACTATGACGAGCACCATCGCCGCCCTGATCTCGCCGGCAACCTCGCTCAGCGTCGCGCATGTGCTGGCGGGCAGTCTGATTCTGGTCAGCTTCATGATGCTGTATCAGGACCGGCTCTCCTCGGTCATCAATGTGCTCGCGCTGCACGCGGCGGTGCTTGGCCTTGCCGTCGGCTGGCAGGCTTATATCCAGGGTGCGCCGGAACTCTACATCACCGCAGCCCTTGCCCTGGGGTTCAAGGCGGTGGTCATCCCGCTCGCTCTGCATCGCATCGTGGAACGGCTCGGCATCCATCGTGAGGTCGAAGCGGTGGGCGGGATCAGCCTCACCATGCTGGCCGGGATCGGGCTCGTTGCACTCTCCATGATGGTGATGCTGCGCACCGCCGCACATGCCGATGCGCTGGCACGCGAGGATGTGGCGCTGGCGCTGTCGGTGATCCTGCTTGGCCTGTTGATGATGGTAACGCGGCGCAACGCGGTCAGCCAGATCGCCGGATTCATGTCGCTCGAAAACGGCCTCATCCTCGCGGCAGCCGGAGCGCAAGGGATGCCGCTGGTGGTGGAAATCAGCGTCGCCTTCTCGATCCTGATCGCCTTCATCGTGATCGGGGTGTTCCTGTTCCGGATCCGCGAGCGGTTCGACACGGTCGATAGCGCGGCCCTCGATGCCTTCCGCGGAGAACTGCAATGACCCGCCTCGCCATCGATGCCGTGGTGGCGACCATCGCCGTGCCGGCGGTCGCCGCCCTGATCCTCTCCCTCATGCCGTCCTGGCGGCTGGCGTCGCGGATCAACATCCTCGCAAGCCTGCTGACGGTGATCGCGTCCGCTTTTTTGCTCCTGCACCGGCCAGCGCCGACATCGCTGTTCCTGATCGACGATCTCAACATCGTCTTTCTGCTTCTGAACAGCTTTGTCGGATTCACTACCAGCGTGTTCAGCGCGAGCTATATCGCCCATGAGCTGGATACCGGCCATCTGACGCCACGTTACCTGCGATTCTATCACGCGATGTATCAGGTGATGATGGTGGGCATGAATCTTGCGCTTGTCACCAACAACCTTGGCCTGATGTGGTTTGGAGTGGAACTGGCGACGCTCTCGACGGTGATGATGGTCGGCATCTACCGCACCCCGGCCTCGATCGAGGCATCCTGGAAATACCTCATCCTCGGCAGCGTCGGCATTGCGCTCGCGCTGTTCGGTACCATCCTGATCTATCTCGCGGCGAAACCGGTGCTTGGCACCGGCATGGGCGCGATGCAATGGACCAACCTGCTGCGCCACGCGGCGGCGCTCGACCCGGCGATGCTGAATGTCGGCTTCGTCTTTCTGCTGATCGGCTATGGCACCAAGGCCGGGCTGGTGCCGATGCACGCCTGGCTGCCCGATGCCCATGCCGAAGGTCCGACGCCGATTTCCGCCGTGCTTTCGGGTCTTCTGCTGAACGTTGCGCTGTACACGATCCTGCGCTTCAAGGTGCTGCTTGCCGGCAGCGCGGCGACCATCGAGCCAGGCATCCTGATGGCCAGCGCCGGCCTCGTATCGCTGTTTTTTGCGGCGATCATGCTGTATCGGCGCCGCGATATCAAACGCATGTTCGCCTATTCCTCGATCGAGCATATGGGCATCATCGCCTTCGCTTTCGGCATCGGCGGACCGCTCGGTAACATCGCCGGGCTGTTGCAGATGATGATGCATAGCCTGACTAAATCGGCGATCTTTTTCTCGGTCGGCCACGTCGCGCAGGCCAAGGACACCCAGAAAATCACCGAAATCAGGGGACTGACCACCAGCCATCCGCTGCTCGGCTGGACCCTGGTCGCTGGTGTCGCGGCAATTGCCGGGTTGCCGCCCTTCGGCATCTTTACCTCGGAATTCCTGCTGATCACCTCGACCTTCGCGCGCGCGCCGATCCTCGCCGTATTGCTCGGGTTCGGCATCCTGCTCGCGTTCGGCGCCCTTTTGATCCGTATGACGGCGCTCTGCTTCGGTCAGCCAAGCTCTGGATCGAACGCGATTACCGCGTCGTCGGTGCCGATCTTTCTGCATCTCGGCATCGTGTTGCTGATCGGCCTCGCTTTGCCTGCCTTCCTGTATGACTGGTTCGCCCATGTCGCAACACTACTCGGTTAGTGACATGACGTTGGTCGATCCAGAAACATGGCAGGCAGCTGCAATGGAATTGGCCGCAGGAACATCCATGTTCGTCGCGATTTGGGCGGAACGCGACGGCGATGCCGGCGTCGTGCATCTCGCGGGACGGCGCGACGGCGGCGCGGCAGCCGAAGTGGTGAGCTTGGTTACATCAGGCCTGCATTTCCCCTCGATCGGGCGGCATCATCCATCGGCGATCCTGATGGAACGGGCAATCCAGGATCTGCACGGCCTGATCGCCGATGGCTTGCCCGACCCGCGCCCCTGGCTCGATCATCGCAGCACCTATGAATTCAAGCCGGTCATCGGTGCCGGCGTGCATCAGATTCCGGTGGGGCCGGTTCATGCCGGCACGATCGAACCGGGGCATTTCCGGTTTTCGGTCAATGGCGAGACCATCGTGCGGCTCGAAACGCGGCTCGGCTACACCCATAAGGGCACGCTCGGTCTGATGCGCGGCAAACCGATCAATCAGGCGGCCCAGCTTGCCGGCCGGGTCTCGGGCGATTCCACCGTGGCCTATGCCTTCGCCTTCGTCCGCGCGGTAGAGCAGGCGCTCGGCGTGGTCGTGCCGCCGCGCACGATCGTCCTGCGCGGCATCATGGCCGAGCTTGAACGGCTGGCCAATCATTTTGGCGATCTCGGCGCGATCTGCAACGATGCCGGGTTCCCCTTGATCAATGCGCATGGTGCCGTGCTGCGCGAGCGTGTGCTGCGTCTCTCGGCCGCCTGTTTCGGCCACCGGCTGATGATGGACCGCATCGTTCCCGGCGGCGTCGCCGTCGATCTCGCCGACGGCGATACGAAGGCGCTAACCACCGCACTCCCGGCACTGCTCGCGCAATTCGAGCGTCTCGTCGAACTCTATGACAAAACCGCCTCCTTGCAGGATCGCGTGGTCGGCACCGGCCGGCTCGATCCCGCGATCGCGCGCCGTCTCGGCTGCGGCGGCCCTGTCGGCCGCGCATCGGGGCAGGATTTCGATGCGCGGCGCGACATATCATACCTGCCCTATGATATTTTGCCGATCGTCGTGCCGTGCTTCACGTCCGGCGATGTCGATGCGCGCGTCCGGGTGCGGATGGTGGAAATCCGCCAGAGCGTTGCCCTGATCCTGGCCTTGCTGGACACGCTGCCGGATGGCCCGCTGCGCACCCCTTTGCCGGATGATGCCTCGCCGCGTGCCGGCAGCGCCACGGTCGAAGGGTTTCGCGGCGATATTTTCGCGCATGTTCGGGTCAGTGATGGCCATGTCGCCGGTAGTTTTCTCCGCGATCCGTCCTGGTTTCTCTGGCCGGCACTGGAGGTTGCGATCGAAGGCAACATCGTCGCGGATTTCCCGCTCTGCAACAAATCCTTCAACGCTGGCTATTCCGGCTGCGACCTGTAGGCCCCCATGCGCAGAATCCTGATCGAAAGCCTGTTTCGCTGCAAACTGACTGAACAGCCACCTCTCATCACCGACGCGGAAAAGGCCGCCCTGGTCGGCCACCTCGATCGCGCGGCCCAGCGCCGGCTTGGCCGCTCGCTCGCCATCCGCGAAGTCGATGCCGGGTCCTGCAACGGCTGCGAGCTAGAGATCATCGCGCTGAACAATGCACTCTACGATCTCGAACGCTTCGGCCTGAAAATCGTCGCATCACCGCGCCATGCCGACGTGCTGATGGTCACAGGTCCAGTCACCCTCAATATGCGGGATGCTCTGAGCCTGACCTATGAGGCAATGCCCGCACCCAAATTCGTCGTCGCGGTCGGCGATTGCGCCTGCACCGGCGGCATGTTTGCCCAAAGTCCGGCCTGCGTCGGTACAGTCGGACACGTGGTTCCCATCGACCTGCGCATTCCCGGCTGCCCGCCCGACCCCACAACCTTGCTCAGGGGGCTGATCAGCCTGATGACATAGCCGTATTTCCTTGGCACAACCTGGTCTATCCGCATATGCTGAGCCATTCTGGTCGATTTTCACTGACGAATAAAAGTTACATGTGCGTGATCCAAAAGTATCGCAGCCACCATGACCCAACGCACGCTGCTTGCTACAGCAGAATTGTCGGACGTCGCGTCCGATATGGAACGGAGAAGTCGTTTCACAAAATAGCCGCTCGTGTCTCCTTTACTGACAAACCGGCGACCGGCACGAGAAATAGGATTGCGACTCCCATCAGGATGAAAAGGCTATGGACGCCCGAAATAGACAAGAGGATGGGAACGCTTCCCGCCCAGACTACTCCTCCAAGGAAACGGGCAACGAATTCAGCCGCTGAAGCGCCAGTTCCCCTGGCTCCCGTCGGATAACTCTCGTTGATCAGCATTTTTTGAGCTGAAAACGTATCAAACCAAAAAATTCCGCTGCCAAGCAGGATCAATAACCACGGCGCCGCAGCGAAGCTGAATGCAAGGACGAATATGCCGGTGAAGATTCCATAAACCGCAACTGCCCATCGGCGGCCAATATAGTGCATCAATGCGCCCGCCAGCAAGTTTCCCGGGATGGCCGCTGCATTCATGATTGCCGCGTATAACAATGAATGCTTTAGATTAATCCTGTGCAAATTCAGTATCATTGGCATATATAGCAATCTCGTATAGAACATCATAAAAGTAACACTGAACATAATCCAGAGGGCGATTGTCGTTCGCAGATATTCCTTGGAAAATATGCGGCCCGGTTTGCCTATTTCATCAAATGCAATTCGTACCTCCCTCATTGCTGGCAGCGGCTTCTTGGTCCAACGTGCCACTTTTGCCTCAATGTTCGAAATTACCTTGTCGGCCTCGGCTGTGTGTCCGTGCGCAACCAGCCATCGGGGCGACTCCGGGGCGACGAGTATTAAATATGGAACAAACAGGAGGAGAATACCCGGTACCAAAAAGAGGGCATGATAACCGTAGAACGGCACAATGACGTAGCCGATGAGTAATGTCAAAAAATATCCAAGCCCGAGAATGCTATTGCAAATTCCAGTGTAATATGCCCGATTCTTACTCCCAACAAATTCGGCAAGATAGGTGAGTGTAATAGGAAAAATAAAGCCGAGACCGAGGCCAGTTAAAAGGCGAAACAAAACGAATGTTGTAAAACTGTTGGCGAAATATGTGAGTATTGTGCAAACTTCAGCAATCAAGACTCCGGCAATCAGCATTTTCTTTCTGCCGGTGAGATCGGCCAATGGCCCGACTATCAATGCGCCAAACACCGTTGTTAGTACAGCAGCCACACTTAATGTCCCAGTTTCGGTTGGTGTAAGCTTTAATGCCATCTTAAGTGGCCCTATTATCGCTGCAACAACCGAAGTGTCCATTCCCTCTACCAAAAAGGCGATCATACCCACTGCAAGTATCATAATATTGAAGCGGCTATTGGGTAACCGCTCCAGACGCGCAGAAAGTTCTGCGGATTTGCGAAGGAGGTCCAGGTCAGCCTGACTTTGTGGTACGACGATCCGAAACCGTTCAACTTTGTCAGCACTCTGCACCATTGTCGTTTCTCCCCTCCTTGGTTAGGACCGATATCCGATCCATTTGACTAAAATTGTTTAAAGAGCAAAGAGGGGAGCGATTCCGGTTGGGGTGAAACCGCTCCAAGAATCACGGAATTAAAATTCAGTCCTTTGGTCAGTCCGCCGCTGCAGATGCTCTTTGCCTCTCGCTCGTGCCAAAGCCAAGTATTCGCCGCGTCTCTGCCTGGGTAGCGACCGGTCGCCCAAGCTCGTTGCAGATTGCGATGATCTTCCGTACGGTTTCGGCATTGGAGGCGATAATGTCATCCTTGTGCGGATACATGTACAGGCTGTCCTCCATTCCGACCCGGATGACATCGGCGCCTATCATGATGGCAAGTACGGTGAGTGGTAGCCAATTTCTGCCGCCCACATAGATCCCAAGCGCCACATCTTCTCCGGAAAGCTCAGCTTTCACCTCATTGAACCAAGTAATCACCTGGATATGGGACCAGGGATCTTGCCTTACTGGGGGCGAATGATGCTTGCCCAAATGCATATTGATCCAAATCGGGCGTCTTATTTTGTTTGGTTTGGACAGAAGTGCATGTTTGATCCGATCTATGCTTCCAGGTGCATACATCTGCACTTCAGGTTTAACCCCTTTTGCTTCTAAATATTCGACAAGAATGGCCAGTTCAGTATCCGAGATGTTGTAGGCTAGGGGGCCGGTGGGCTCAGAAAAATCAGTGGTGACGGTAGCCGCGACTTGCAAATACTTCGGGTTCCATTCGACCAAGGGGTCGATATAGCCTTTGAACATGTCCAGACCGCGAGCCAGTCGATTCTCCATAATGTGGTTTGACGTGACGATCTCATCACCGACGGCATCAAAAACTCTATCCCATACCTCCTTATTGAGGGATGGGTCCTCAGTAGCAGCGCCGCTTTCATCTCGGACATGGATATGTGGGATCGTCGCGCCAGCCTTGACGGACTCAATTACTTCATCAGCAATTTCCTTGGGTGTCAGAGGGATATTCGGATTCTGAGATCGCAATATTCGGGCCCCTACGACGTCGACCCCGACGATCAGCGGCTTAGCCATCGTCATGATTTTCGGGTCTAAGTGAGCGAAATAGGTCGGCTCACTAAAGTGCTTCGAGACAATCGCCTTGACGTTTTCACTGGACATTTAGCTACCTTTCATCCTGGAGAATGTGGTTGTGGTTCATTCGACCAATGGCTCTGCCGATAGGCGCACGGACCTTCCGCGGGTCCGCCGGTGCCAGACACTCCAATAAGCTCTGGGAGTGTTCCATCTGCTTGGTCCGTTTGACGGTGACCCGCTCGACACGAGCCAAAATTGGCAACCTCGCCTTGCCGTCGGCCATGACGTTGGCTTGTCTAATTGCATTGAACGTTTCCTCAAGCGCGCATACGATATCGGCTTGCATTCCATAAAACAATTAGAATAATATGCGCTATTATTGAATGGAATAGTATAATGCTGAATGTCACCATCCGCCAACTTCGGGCTTTTATCCTGGTGTCTCGGGAGCGTAGCTTTACGCGTGCCGCCGCCAGACTGCATGTGTCCGCTTCTGCGCTGACGGTCTCCATACGGGATCTGGAAGCTGAGATTGGGTTGCGCCTATTCGATCGGTCCACCCGGTCGGTCGAAGCGACGCCGCAGGCCATTGCCTTTCTTCCAATTGCAGAGCGACTGCTCGACGAATTGGATCGAGCACTTGAGGATCTTCACAGCTTTGCCGAGCGGCAGAAGGGGTCCGTGACCGTGAGCGCAGCGGCGTCTTTTATTGTCTTCGTTCTTGCCCCGGCTATTGCGGAACTGGCACAAATCTATCCAAACATTACGGTGCGTGTCGTTGAGGACACGACCGAGGGCACGACCTCTCGAGTCCTCAGCGGCGAGGCGGATTTCGGCGTCACGACATTGTGGCGAACAGCAGACGACGCTTTCACCGCGATTCCACTGCTTCAAGACCGGTATGGGATACTGGCGCCGTTGGGGCATCCCCTCACCAGGGGGGATGGACCGCTCGACTGGTCAGCGTTGCTTCCTTATCCGATTGTGTCCCTCGGCCCGGAGGCAGGCATCAGGGCGCAACTGGACCATCATCCGAAACTCCGATCACTGCTGGCACGGCCGACCTACGAGGTGTCCAATGTCGCGGCGCTCCAGGCGCTAGTGTCACGAAGCGCCGGAATCTCGGTGGTGCCGGCATTAATGGCCCGGCAGGCCGGCGATCGTGCAATGGCGTTTCGGCCACTGATCAGACCGTCGTTGCAACGGGAAATCTTCCTGGTTCGCGCACGACGCCGCAACTTCGCCCCCGCCGCCCAGGCTTTGGTCTCCCTTATGTTGGAGACGCTGCGGATGTTCGCTTCGGATGAATACATTTCGCCAAATCTCGCAATTGATAGAAAGGGCCGGATCGCATAGGGCGTACCCATGCACGCACCCATGAATGCACCCAAGTAAAGGTAAGCGCCGTTTCTCCGACCTTGTTGAAAGGCGATGGTCGAATGGCTATGCGGCGGCTTGAATGATTTTCATGGCAGCGCGTTCGGCCTTCCAGTTCCAGGGCAACAGCCTGTCGATTTCGGTTGCTTTGGTCCGGCCGGAGACGATGCGCTCGAGGATGTCGGTGAGATAGGCGAGCGGTTCGACGTCGTTTAGTTTTGCGGATTATGCCGATTGTCGAACTATGCCGAATGGTTTTGTGAGCAGCCCGTCGTTTGCGCGCATTTGCACCCGTGCAGGACGGTGAGATAGACCGCGCGCTCGACATCAAAGCCGAAGTGCCGATCCGTGAGGTGCTGGCGTAGAACCTCGGCGCAACCCGTCTCCTGCCAAAGCCGGCCGAACACCAGGTCGGGGCCGATGCTGCGCCGGCGCAGTTCAGCCAATTCGCCCCTGTAAAACCGCGACAGCACGATCGACCGCCGCGAGTGTCGGGCCGCCGACGCGATCAGGCCGTCGAGCAGGTCGGAGTTTTCAACCTCGTCCCGGCGACCGAGCGCACGGATGACCCGTTGAACGTGACGACCACCTTCCCGGACGTTCTCGACAAGGTAAAGATACTCGTATTGACCGATCTTCTTGACACGGATGAACATGGCTGCTGACCTGCGAGATGGCAGAGCACCATGTCGAATCGGCAAGAGTCAAGAAAAACGCAGAAATCTAAATCCGACAACCCATTCGTTTTAGCACCACAATTCAGTCGACCGCCCAAAAATCCGCAGAGTTCTGCGACTTTTTCACGCGCGTGAAGGGCAAAGTGTCGAAGTTGGGCATGGCACATTCGTTGTCGGCGTCAGCCACCAAAAAGGCAAAAACCTGCTCCCAGACACCAGATTTTGCCCACCGGCTGAACCGCTTATGAATATTGATCGGGTCACCAAAGTGTTCCGGCAAATCCCGCCAGGGGATACCAGCCCGATACCGGTACAGAACCGCATCTACGAAGAGCTTGTTGTCCTTGGCAGTCACACCGACGTCGCCATCTTTGCCAGGCAAAAGATGTGCAATCCGCCCTCATTGGTCCGCCCGGAGCCCATAACGACCCATAAATCAGCCTTTCATATGCTGATCGACTATGAATCAGAGAAAACCCCGCGCCGGAATCTAAAGGTTTCTGTGAGGTCGCGCACCGTTGGCGCCGTGGCACGAGGTTGAGGGCGACCTCATTGAAACCGGATTGAACGAAACCGCGGGCCGTGAGGCAACTATGGGGAGAGTTGCCTTTGGCTGGGGGCTTGGCATCTGATTTTGGCCAACTGTGTGGCTGCTATTTCGACTTGGCTGATCTGTTTGAGGCCGGTGATGTCGTGCCGATCGTTGTAGGTTGGACCTTGAAGGGTTCGATTGCACTGGTTTCTTTGTGAGAACGGCCTGACACCGGCTTTGTCGAACAAGCGTTGCCTGCCGGCCCGCATGTCGCCGTGTTGCCAGATGGAATTTTTGTAGGTGGAGCGGTGGCTGTTCATGAGGTGTTGCTCCAGGTTGGACGCTGCAACGGGCGTGGTCCGTTGGTTACCGCAAGAGTGATCATCCTACCGCCGCAGCATGGGCAGATGTCTGACGGCGGCATGGCCGGCGAACACGCGGCCTCTGCGTCGGCTGTGGTTTTGGGTTCTGGTGAAGGTACTGCCAGCAGGTTCCGGCAGAGGTCGATTTTGGTTGCACGCTGCCCATTAGCGAGGAACCCGTAGTGGCGGATGCGATGGAAGCCATCGGGCAGGGTATGCTGGAGAAACCGGCGGATGAATTCATCGGCGTTGAGCGTCATGGGCTTGGTCTTGCCGTGATGGCGATAATCCTTCCAGCGGAAGGTAACCGATTGTTCGGTGATCTCGGCGATCCGGGAGTTTGCGATGGCGACGCGGTGGGTATAGCGGCTGAGATAGGCGAGGACCTGGGCTGGGCCGCCGAAGGGCGGTTTGGCATAAACCACCCACTCGATTTGGTGCAGCGCACGCAGTTTTGCGGCGAAGGCATCCGGTTCAGCGACGCCGGCCAGATCGCCGAAGAAGTTAAGCTGGCCAGCCTCGAATGCCCCGCGCAACGCATCGAGAAACAGCCGGCGGAACAACCGTGATAGAACGCGGATCGGCAGGAAGAAGCCCGGCCGGCAACCCACCCAGCGCGTACCGTCGAGCGATGGACCGCCGCCGGGCACAACGCAATGAACATGCGGATGGTGGTGCAGATTTTGGCCCCAGGTATGGAGCACGGCCAGTAGCCCGATCTCTGCGCCCAGGTGCTTGCGATCCGCTGCAATGGTGCGCAGCGTCTCGGCCGCGGTCTTGAACAGGATGGTGTAGATGACCTCCTTGTTCTGAAACGCCATCTCCGCCACCGGCGCCGGCAGCGTGAAGACGACATGGAAGTACGGCACTGGCAGCAGATCGGCCTGCCGTGCCGCCAGCCAGGCAGCGCGGGCATGCCCCTGGCACTTCGGGCAATGGCGGTTGCGACAACTATTGTAGGCGCAACGGATCAGCCCGCAATCGGAACAGACCTCGGTATGGCCCTACGGTATGCACACATCTCTTTGCGGCAAAGAATCAACCCGAAAAAATTTCGCCGAAGCCAGATTAAAGTACATGATCTGAAGTGCTCATAATAGAGAACACATAACGGGATCAAATCGGAATATCGGTTACAATCCGTTGATTTACATACATTTTATGAAATGTGTGAATCCCGTAGCGGTATGGCCACCAAGCGCCGCGGTGCGGCACAGTTCGATGGCACTCATAACCCGTCGCTCGATGCAGTTCAGGTGGCCGGCATGGGCGCGCCGATAGGCGTCGCCATGGCGGCGCAAGACGTCCGCAACCTCCAGATTCGCCGGCATGATCGCCGCCGGTCAAGGCGGCGGCACGATCTCAATCGTCAGCCGGTCAAGCGGGCTATCGGTCTGCCGGATCAGACCGCTCGAGACATGGGTATAGCGCGCCGTGCTGGATAAATTGCTGTGCCCCAGAAGAACCTGGATGATCCGGATATCGGTGCCGCTTTCCAGGAGGTGCGTGGCAAATGAATGACGCAGCGTGTGCACGGTGACGCGCTTGGTTAAGCCGGAGGCCGCGCATGCGGAACGACAGGCGGCATGCAAAACGTTCACTTCAATCGGGTTGTCCGGGTTGCGTCCGGGAAACAACCAATCCTTGGGACGCGCAAGCCGCCAGTAGGTGCGCAGAATGCCAAGCAGTTGCGCCGACAGCATGACATAGCGGTCCTTGCCGCCTTTGCCCTGCTGGACCCGGATCACCATCCGGCCACTGTCGATATTAGCGACCTTGAGAGACACCGCCTCGGACGCGCGCAGCCCAGCGGCATATGCAGTGGTCAGCGCAACGCGGGTTCGCAGGCTCGGCACCGCTTCCAAAAACCGCACCACCTCGTCGGCACTCAGGACCTCCGGTAACTTCCGGGGTTGCCGAGCATAGGCAATCCGCTCCGGTATCTCGTCACGCCGCAACGTGACGCCGTAGAAAAATCGCAGCGCGCAGACGTTCTGGTTCAATCCGGGCCATGAGATCCCTTTGGCAACCAGGTGCACCTGAAACGTCCGAACATCTTCCAAATCCAGCCGATCCGGTGAACGGCCAAAAAAGCGACTGAACTTGGAAACCGCGCTGATATAAGATCGTTGGGTCGCCGGTGATAAATTGCGGACCGTCATGTCCTCGGTCATACGACGGCGTAGAGGGCTGATATCAGTCATCTGAGGCTCCTGTCTGCTGAGGTTGGGATGGCAACCCAAACTTCTCAGACAGGAGACCGTCGCGTGAAGTGCGCCATCAACGGCGCCGCAAAATCAGCCGGAAATCACTACCGCAGAGCGGTTTTGTTCAATCCCCCCAGTCAAATGACCACAGGAGCTAATATCGTCATCGTGGCATTGCTCGCGGGGACATCACTGCCGGCGCATAATCTTCAGAATCTACGTCGACACCAATCGGTTCCCAACGTATAAGCAGGCATCCAAGTAAGCCCAATAAAGGAATCACCGCTATGATGAGCATAGCTGAGTTGATGCCGAAGGCTGCGAGTGCCAACGGGAATAGGAAAAACCCAAAGATGCTGCCAGCACGAGTGATAGCCTGAACGAACCCTACGCCAGCACCTCTGATAGACGTAGGATATGATAGAGCGGCCATTGTCTGACCCTGAGATCCCTGGCCAAATGAATGACCAAAGATAAAAACCGCCATGAGGATTGCCTCAAAATAAGCGGAGACATGACCGTTTGTTATACCCATGAGTATAAGACATGCCAACGTGATGCAATAACCGACAATAGATAGTCGCCTGGTTCCGACCCGTTGGGTAATTTTCGATTGGATACCGCCGCCTACTATTCCAGCCACGTTGAATAACGCCCCTCCCAGTATCGCATAAACAAATTTTTCTCCAAATAATAATAAAGATATTGTCGGCAAGTAGAAACCAACAGCAAAATATTCCATGCTCTGCGTAGCGCATATAATAGATGTAAGCAGGGTACGCATTTGATAAGGTGGCTTAATAATTTTCAGAAACACCTTAATTGAATGCTTTTGCAAATTTGCCGGCTCTTCTTCTAATTCCAATGCTACATTAACGTCTATTCCATACGTCTTTTTGAGCCCGCGGGCCGCCTCCTGGAGGTCGCCCTGCTGGGCGGCCCACATTGGACTTTCTTCCATGTAAATGAAGCGCAATATTAGAATAATGGCTGCCGGCAGCGCACCAAGACCAACGGCCCATCGCCAAAGATCATTACCTACACCAGCATAATAAAATGGCAAAATAACCACAAAACCTGCTGACGCCGCAACATACCAGGCAACTTGCCACAAATTCAGATAAGTTCCCTTGCTATCAGATGACGTGTATTCCGCGATGAAGCTCATTGCGACAGGAAAATCGAGACCAACGCCGAGTCCCATAAGTACTCTAAAGGCAATAAGGAGATCAAGATTGGTCGAAAAGGCCGCTCCAAGGGCAGCAATAACAAAAAAAATCAAATCGAGCATAAACATTTTTAGTCGACCGATCTTGTCACTATAATACCCACCCCATACTCCCCCTACCAACGCACCGCCAGCCATTGATGCTGTAAGTAGCCCGGTCTCAAAAGCGGTAAGACTCATTTGTTTTTTTAACTGAACAACACCTAGTCCAAGACTTGTAAAATCATAAGCATCGATAAATACGCCACCTAACGCAATTAGTACTATTATAAATGACGTATTTTTTATAAATTGATGGCTGTTTATTATGTCAATTATGTCCCTGGACGAGCGTATTGTGGTGACTTCATTACTCATAGGATTGCTCCTTTCGCAGTTATCGCAACCAATGGCTTTAAAATCGTTACGACATCAGAATCTGTAAATTTTGTTGGTAGAGCTATCCGCTCCCTGTCTTGATCTATCATCGCTCCCTCCTTGTATTATGCTACGATGGCTGACTGCTGCTGTACGACCCCTACTAATTCCTGGTTCGGTTCTGCCAGCGGCGCGCGCTAAGACAGCAACCGACAGTTCACGAAGAACTGGATTTGGCAACGCCTCAATACTTATGACCTCAGTTACACAGTTGCCTTTATATAGATCGAATGTTCGGTCGTGTAGAAGTTGGCAGCGGACGATCCCACGGAGTACGCGCCTACGCCCGACGCTTTTATTCCACCAAAGGGCATATGATTGTCCGGGATCGTGCCGTGGTTAATATGGATCATCCCGGTTTCGCTCTCATCGATAAAGCGCTGGATCACCGAGTTGGTATCCGAAAAAAGGCATGATGTTAGCCCGTACTTGACGTCATTGAGAATTACCATGGCTTCGTCGAGGGAGTCGTAGGAAAGGACCGATAGGACGGGCCCAAAAATTTCCTCGCGGGCGACACTCATTGTTGAGCCAACCCCGGTCAGTATTGTCGGCTCATAGAAGTAACCGCCTTCAGGATCGGCGTCGGTTGACGCCTTGCCGCCCGTCGCCACGTGCGCACCTTCCATCACGCCAGCGGCCACCATGGTTGTCACCCGGTCAAGTTGCCCTCGCGTCGTGAGCGGCCCCATGGTTACACCCTGCCGTAGCCCGTCTCCGAGCACCACCGCTTCGGCGCGCTCTACAAGGCCATCGATGACGTCGCGCACCACACGCGTCTGAGCCAGAACACGGCTGATCGCGGTGCAACGCTGACCCGCGCACATAAAGGCAGCACCAACAATCTGATCAAGGCAACTTGAGAGGTTAGCGGCATCATGTACAACAGCGGCATTCTTTCCTCCCAACTCCAGCGACACATCAGTCAAGTTCTCTGCAGCGGCGGTAAACACGCGTTTTCCCGTCGCGATCGATCCGGTGAACGTCACGCCGGCAACGCCCGGGTGTGAAATAAGAGCTGCGCCGACTGCGGCGCCTCCGTTCACAATCTGAAGGAGACCTGACGGCAAAGTCTTCCTAGCGATTTCGCCGATTAAGCAGCTCGTTGCGGGTGTGAACTCAGATGGTTTCAGGATGATGGAATTGCCAAAAACAAGTGCGGGCACGATCTTCCGCATTGGTGTCAAGATAGGAAAATTCCACGGTGTAATGGCAGCAATAATTCCTCGCGGACGGCGTGTGACCATGTTGTGAATGCCGGGACGTGCAGAGGGGAAGACCGCGCTGTGACTACGAGCAGCCTCCCCTACCATGAACCTGGCTTCAGCTATCGACTTGCCGACCTCCGCGCGCGCCTCAGTCAGCGGCTTTCCCTGCTCGAGGGTAATCGAGCGCGCCAGCTCATCCGCGTGGGTCGTGAGAGCGTCGAGGAATTGCGCTACGACCGCCCCGCGCTCGACCGACGGCACGCGGCGCCATCGAGTTTGTGCCGCGCCGGCAGCGATCATGGCTCTCTCAATATCTGCTTCGTTAGCACATGAGTAGTGTCCAATCACATCGTGCGGACGGGCAGGATTGAGGGTATCGAACACCTTTCCATCCCCGATCACCCAGCCTTCACCGATAAGGTTGCCGAAGTTGTAGTGAGTCATGACCGCAACTGCTCCCGTGCATGTGCATAAAGTGCCGTCCAATCATGTCTGCCGTGGCCCGCCTCGCTGGCCGAAACATAAGCCACTTCGGCAACCTTTCCGGTTTCTAGAGGAAGATTTAGCGATCGGCCCAGATCGAGCGCAAGGCGCAGATCCTTGATGGCGAGATCGATCATGAAGCCGGGACTGAGGTCGCCTTTTAGCACTTTCGCAGGGTAAGTGCTGCCCATGTGGCCGGTACCGGCAACTGTGCCAAGCATCACTGTGCGGGCAAGTTCGGCATCAAGGCCGCTAGCCTCAGCGAGCAGCAGCGCTTCAACAGTGGTGGCATTCAGTGTAATTGACATGAAATTGTTTACGATCTTCATTCGCGAACCCATCCCAACAGACCCACAATGGATGATCGTGTCCCCCATACGCTCGAAAACCGGCCGAGCCCGTTCGACCGCGGCGTCATTGCCCCCGACCATAATCAGAAGTTTTCCTTCGACAGCATGCTGCGTTTGACGTCCCACGGGAGCATCAATCATTGTGATCTTTGCGTCCGTCAGCCGCTTGGCAATCGCGTCAGTTGCTGCAGGTGAGATCGTGCTCATATCGATGTAAAGCGCATTGGGAGAGATTGTTTCTGCGACGCCGCTCTGGCCGAAAAGCACCTGCTCAACATGTGATCCGTTGGGCAGCATGGTGATAACGCAATCGGCACCCCGTGCCGCATCGGCGGCCGACGTTGTTCGTGTTCCCCCCACTGCGACGAGAGCGTCGACAGCCTCCGTTACGATATCAAAAACACGCAAGTCGAAGCCGCCGCTGCAAAGGCGCTGGGCCATTGGCCGCCCCATGGCGCCGAGGCCAACAAATGCGATAGTTTTTAACACAATAGAGGACTCCGCCTGCTAGATGTTCTTCAGAGATAAGAAAAATTATTTCGGGGATGGAGACATCCTTTCCCATGGTGACATCGGCCGGATCGCTCGCCTTGGCCGTGCGCTCCTCCTGCGCGAGCTGTGGGCGGATCTGAGCACCCTCCCGTCGTCCATGACAGTTGCACTTGGGGAAAGCCGGACACGAAGAAGATTACCACCTTGGCGTGCAATGGATGTCGAAATAGACGTCGATCGCGGGGATGTGCCCAGTCCGCTGCAATCCGACAGGGCAATGAGAGCGCCATGCGTCTGATGATGATATCGCACTGAGAGTGATCGGTTGCCATTTAAGTGCTATTATCATATGGTCAATAGGATGACAAGATGGGAAAAATGAGCAATTTGTTTTCCAGCAGTCCCGTGCCGCGCTATGCGCAACTGGCCGATCTATTCCGGCAGCGGATCGCCCGCGGTGTATGGCTTCCCGGCATGAAACTCCCTTCAAATGAAGAATTGGCCCGTGAACACAATGTCGCGCGAGTGACAATCCGCCAAGCGGTCGAGGTCCTCGCCCGCGACGGCCTCGTCGAGGCAAAGCAGGGACGCGGCACATTCGTTATCGGGCTGGTGACCAACGACCGCTGGCTCAAGGTGGAAACCACGCTTGCCAGTCTCGCCGAAGTCTATCGGGATACGGTTCCCGAGCTACTCAACCTCGTTGAAAGCACGAGGGATCCCCCACTTGAACTGTCAGACGGAGTTAAGGCGGCAAGCTATTTCTATATGCGCCGTGTTCATTCGCGCATGGGTCGCCCCTACTGCATCATTTCGATTTACCTCGACGAGCGGATCTTCAAGAAGGCTCCCGATGCGTTTCGGACACAGACGGTCATTCCCCTACTGACGGAAATGCGAAGTCCCAAGATTGCCACGGCCCGACAGACACTTACGATCGGCACAGCGGATATGGAAACGGCAAGGCATCTCGGTGTTCCAGTCAACGCTCCTGTCGCCGAGGTTCGGCGCGTGTTCAACGCTGCCGATGGCACCGTGATTTATCTCGGTGAGGTAACTTATCGGGGTGATTTTATTCACGTCGAAATGGATCTGAAGCCATGAGCGGAGCGGTGTTGCGCCGGCTTGAGGCATACGTTTTCCGTTATCCGGTTGCCACCCCGGTTCAAACTTCTTTCAGCGTTATGCACGACCGACCCGCCGTCTTTATCAGGCTCGAAGATGCTGACGGTTGTCAGGGATGGGGGGAGGCATGGTGTAATTTTCCATCAGTTGGCGCTGAGCATCGGGCCCGCCTGGTGACGAATGTTCTCGGCCCGATGGTGATTGGTCACATCCTCGACGACCCCACCGAATTGTTCAATTACCTCACACAGATGACAGCCGTCCTGGCGCTCCAGGCGGGCGAATACGGTCCCCTTGCGCAGGCTATCGCAGCTATCGATCTCGCCGCCTGGGATATCGCGGCTAAGCGCGCAGGCGAGCCCCTCTGGCGGCTACTCGGCGGTACTTCTCCTGAAATCGGCGTCTATGCGAGCGGCATCAATCCGACCCAGCCGGAACGGACTGCGAGCATCAAACTTGCCGAAGGACACCGCGCATTCAAACTCAAAATCGGCTTCGGTACTGAGCGCGACAAGCAAAATCTGGCGGCGGTCCGTGCCGTCGTGGGCGATGCGCACCTAGCCGCCGATGCGAACCAAGTATGGTCACTTCGTGACGCCAGAGCTATACTTGCGCAGATAGAGCCGTTTCACCTTGCTTGGCTCGAGGAGCCTCTACGCCGCGATCGGCCCTGGCATGAATGGTTGGAACTCGCCAATGCAGGCGCGCCACCGCTCGCAGCCGGCGAGAATCTGGCTGGCGAAGCGGAGTTTAGTGCCGCGCTTGCGGCAGGTGTCCTGGCAGTCGTTCAGCCCGATATCGCCAAGTGGGGGGGCTTCTCGGGATGCCTGCCGCTTGCCCGTTCCATCCAGAGGGCAGGAAAACGATTTTGTCCACATTTTCTGGGCGGAGGCATTGGTCTCGTGGCCTCTGCCCATTTGCTGGCTGCGGCTGGCGGTAATGGGTTGCTCGAGATCGATGCGAATGAAAATCCTCTCCGTGATCTCATCGCCGGATCTCAGATGATGGTTACGGAAGGCCGCGTCTCCCTGTCGGATTCACCCGGCCTTGGCATTGAGCCGGATTTTGCAAGGATCAAAGCCTATCGCGTCACAAATATCAATCTGTGACGGCGTTGGTGCAGAAATAGCGATGAGACGTTCGTTATGTCGTATGAGAGGGATGCGTACCTCAAGAGGCCTGTGTTCAGACTTTGCCCCCATCACGTTGTCGCGGTCGTAATAAAGTCTGAAAGTGGTGGTCTCGCCGGGATATACCCGAATGGGGTAACCCGCGAAGAAGCATAAGTTGTTCGAAAACCACTTTTTGTTCCGTAAATCGGGTTTGTCAGCAAAAAGTTCAGGTTGCGCGTGTGCTATATGCCGGTAGGATTGCGTCTCAATCATCGGCCTGGAACGCGGCCAACGGCGCGTTATGCCGCGCCGCGTGGCGGGCGAGATAGGCCATGACGCGATCGTAGCTCGCGCGCCCCTTCGCGGCGATCCATTCCTGGCGCATCTGCTCCGCACCTGGAACTTTCAGAAGCGAGGTCGGCGTATAGGCATTGGCCGGCGCGAGGCCGGCACCCTTGCCGTGCGCGGCGACGAAACCCGGCGTCAGCAGCTTGCCTTCGGCGCCGGCTTCCCGCCGCAGCTTGGTGTCCGGCTTGCACGCGCCCGGATTGACCGAACGCGCCACGCCGATCGGCCGTGCCGTGAAGCCTGCATCGTCGGGGCGGCGGCGCCAGATGCCGGCGATCACCCGCGCATTCTGGTCCCATTGCGACATCGGCGGCACGCCGAGCACCGCCTCGATCGTGCGCATCACGTCGACCTGGGAATAATGCCGCGCCTGTATCACGTTCGGCTTCACCCACGGCCCGTAGGCGACCAGGAAACTGCGATGCGCGTCGATGTGGTCGGCGCCGGATTGAGCATCGTCTTCGGTGACGAACACCGCCATATGCCGCCATGCCGTCGTGCGCGACAGCGCTTCGATCACCGCGCCGGTCGCGCGGTCGTTGTTCGCGACGTAATAATCCGGCGTGTAGTAGCACGGGTTGCGCCCCGCCGTGTGATCGTCCGGCAGCCAGATATAGACGAAATGCGGCATTTTGCTTCGATGCGCGGCGATCCAGCGCGTAATCACCCGAGCGCGTGCGGTGTCGAGCAGCATACGATCCCAGCCGGGATAACCGGCATCGGTCCGCGCGAGGATGTTAGGGCGAACCGCACCCGCACGATCGCGCGCGATGAATTCGCCGAAATTCTGGAAGGCGACGTGGTGCCGGGCGAGATCGTCGAACAGAAAGCGTCCGTTCGGATAGGATATCCAGGGATTGGTTGCGGGGCGCCTGAGCTTTGCGAGATCAATTGTATCGGCGAATGGGTCATCCGGGTCGGTATTTTTTGCCGGTTTCGCCAGCGGCTGGGTCCAGCCCGGATTCCCCTGCAAACCGCGACCGGAATAGTATTGCGCCCAACTGCGCTGGACGAAATCGGAATCGCTCGCCGCGGTGGTCCATTGATGACCCTGCGCGGTCACTTCGCCATCGGCGTCGAAATCGGCGAACAGCGCGCCGTGCCGGGCGAGATCGTAGAGATTGGGCAATTCCTTCGTGCCGTATAAAGCGAGATGCGGATCGGCCCATTTGCCGAGGCCCGGATAGGTACCGAAATCCTCGTCGAACGTCTTGTTCTCGCGAAGGATCAGAACGATGGTCTTGATTTTCCGTTGCAGCGACCGGGTCAGCGCCGCGTTGCGCTCGGCAAGTGCAGCGCGCTGCGCGGGAAGAAATTCGTTATTGCCGAGCGCTGCCGCGGTCCGGGCGGCTCTCGCGCCGGGGGATGGCTGGCGGGCGATCTTCTGCGCCAGCCCGTGCATCATGTCGCCGACCCATTGGTGTTCGAGATTCGGCCCGGAGCCGAGGCCTTTTGCCGACACCGCATAGATCGAATGCGCCGTGGCGGCGAGTGCCGACGGATACCAGCCGGTCGGGATCAGGCCGAGCAATGCGCCGGTCCGGGTGTCGTAGGCCGCGACATCGTCGTTGCCCGCATTGGCGACGAACAGCCGATCGCCCGCCAGCGCCAGCGCAGACGGATAGGAACCCGATGCGGCGCCCGCGTAGGGCAGCACCGAAATCCGCCGAATCACGCGCCTTGTCGCGGTGTCCACCTCGACCACCTGGTCGCCATTGGCCAGCGCGACGTAGAGACGCGGCGCGTCGCGCCGTCCGGCAAGGGCGATCGGATGCAGGCCGGCCTGGATCGAGTTTGGCGCGAGGCGCGGGCCGACGGCAATCCTGCCGATCGGCCGCATCGTTTTGGGATCGACCAGCGCCACGTCATTGTCGCCCCAGAGCGATACGGCGAGCACCTTGCCGTGATCGGCGAAGGCGAGCGCATTGGGATAGGCACCGACATTGAGATAGCGGACATGCCCGGTTCCGATGTCGATACGCGCGAGGCTGTTGGCGAGCAGACCGGCGGCGAAGACATGATGCGCCGAGACCGCGACGGCGGCGGGATAGAAATAGCGCGGATGGGCGGCCGCATCCGCTCTCAGTCCGGCCGGCTTGTGGATGCCTGGGTGATGCGCGCCCTGATACACGTAAGGGTATTGCGTGCGCGGAAACTTCTGCCAGGCGAGATGGTAGCGGCGGATCACGCGGGGCGTCGCATGGCCAGTATCGATCGCGAGAATATCGTTGGCAGCGCCGCCTGCCGCATAGAGCGTATCGCCCGACCCGGCTGCGAGTCCCTGGAAGAAATCCTGATGGCCGATCGTAATGGTGTTCGGTGCTGCGGCCGGCTTTGCGGAAGCCGGCACGGCGAGCACCTGGCCGCCGGATTCGAGCGTGACGCGGTCGTAGAAGGTGATCGACTGGGTGCGGGTGGCGCCGTTGGCGAGCACGGCGATGCGGTTGCCGATAATCGCGATTCCGGTCGGGAAATTCGGCGTCGCCACAATGGTGCCGATCGGCGAAACCAGCCGCCCGGTCGGCAGATTATGGGTATAGGCTGGTCGGTTGGTTCCGGTTATCGTGACCGGCGCCGGAGGCGGAGCGGTCCAGGCGCCGAAGCCGAGGCAACTCATGGCTGCAACACCCAACCGCAGCTTCGACATGACCGCTCCTTTCAACCCGCCCCGGACACATGCACCGGGATTTCGAAAATGATTGCGTGATGTGGCATTTTCGTGAGAAACGCAGGAAAATGCGAGTCGCGCACCGCTTCGCTCGCCGCACGGTTCGCCGCCTGATATCCGCTGCGTCTGATCACCCTGATCCAGAGAACCTGCCCCGTTGACGTGACCTTGAACGCAATCATCGCCACCCCGCTTACGCCGAGATTGCGTAGAGCCGAGGGCACGACGAGGTGCGAAAGAATGATACCGCGCATGATGCCGGCATAGCGCGCCTCGGCGGATTGTCTCTGCGCCGGGCTTGGCGGTGGCACCGTGGTTTGCGGTGCCGGCAGCACCGGTTGCCGTGAGGCGGCCGGTTGCGACGGGATCGGGTGCACGACCCTCCGAGGCACGATGTGATGGGCCGGCTTTGGGGGCGGCTTGCGCGGCACGTGGATATGCGGGTGGTTCGGCAGCGGTGGTGGCGGCTTCGGCAGAGCCGGAAGCGGCTTTGGTGGGTTCGGTTTGGGCGGATGCATTGGTTTCGGCGGCAGCGGGATCGCCTTGGGAGGCCCGACCGGCTTGACCAGATAGACTGCAATAGTGACCGGTTTGACCACAAGCGGCTTGGGCAGCGGCGGGGTGAACATCAGAGCCACGATCGCCACCACTTCGATGATCAGCGCCGCCAATAGCGCCCAGCCGAATCGGGATTCGCCCGGTCCGGCCATGGTATCGAACAAAAGTTCAGCCATTCATCAGAACAATGCGGTGACGCTGAGATAGAAGGCGCGCGGTGCGCCGAGCAGAACCGACTGGTAGTTGTTGCCATTGTAATCCTGATATACCTTGTCGGCCGTATAATAGCGCCGGTTCAGCAAATTATCGAGGTTGAAGGCGATGCGCAGTGCGTTTACCCGTCCGACATGCACCGGGATCGTTTTCTGGATGCCGAGATTGAGCAGGAAATAGGGCGGGCTTTTCAGGCTGGTCGGCGTGCCGGCAAGACCCTGCTGGAGATATTCGACGCCGACATATTGCGCGTTGCCATCGACCATCCAGCCATGCCAGTCCCAGGTTACTCCGCCGCTCAGGAGATTCTGCGGAACGTCGGCCAGCGGTTGGCCGGCTTGCACCGTGCCAGCATAAACCGACGAGAACGAGTTCAGAAACTTTGTATTGTTATGGGCGTAGTTGAAATAGGTGCTCCAGTCGCCGATCAGGCCACCGATCCGGCCGGCATGGTCGATCACCTGCAATTCCTCGCCGTCATAGCGTGAGTTTCCGCCGTTCGAGGTGGTGGTGGCACCGGTCACCAAGCTTGTCGAGTTGATGAAAGTATTGGTGAAATTCTCGCGATAATAATTGACCGCCGCGGTGAACCCGCCACGCGTGTAGCGGAGTCCCGCCTCGTAGTCCTTCACGTATTCCGGTTTGATCGAAAGCGGCTGGACGATCGGCTGGCCCGCCGAATTGGTCACGCCGATATTGCCATAATAGGCGCCGATGCTCGGGAATTTGATGTTCTCACCATAGGCCGCATAGGCGGTGATGTTATGGGTGAATGCATAACTTGCCCCGACCGTCGGCGAGGTAAAACTCTCGACATCGGAAACACTGCCGGGGATCGGGTAATAAAAACCCACTGCGTCGTGGGATTTGGTGATGGCATGGATGAACTTCACGCCGGGCGTGATGGTCAGCCGGTCATCGAACAGACTGATCTTGTCCTGGATATAGACCGAGGCCAGCGTGCGCAGATCATGCTCGTTCCAGGCATTATTGTAGCCGGGGATCTGCGGCACTGGCTGCGTGCCATACCAGTATTCGCGGGAATGCAGATGGCCCGAGGTCAGATTGCCGCCAATCACGATCGTATTGTATGGCAGATCGGCGGTGAATTGCGGTTGCACCCCGATCTGGGTGCTGTATGATCCGTAGAAATGGTATTGAGCACCGGTTGCATAGGAGCCGAACAGTGCAAGCGGATCATAGGTCGTGATGCCCGGAGTCGGCGAGAACGGATAGGTTGCCGGCGAGTTCGGCAACCCGTAGGGCATGTTCGGACCCTGCAGGAAGGCCGGATTGGTATACGACGTCCGCATGTAGTTATCAGCACCGAAGAAAAATTTGATGTCCCCGCTCAGAACCGGTGTGAAGTTCTGCGAAGCGCCGAGGATTGCCATATATTGCGTGTCGATATTGTGCGAGTAGGTCTCGTTGAGCGGCCAGTTGAACTTCCGCCCATACTGCTCGACCAACGCGATCGGCACGGTATGTGGTGTCTCGCCGAGATTATGGTCGTAGATGAAATAGCCATAGACCTTGCCGGTGCCGCCGAAAGTAGGTGCGTTGAATGTGTAGTAGAAATTATTGTTCTGATCCTTGCCATTTTGCAACCAGGAATCGCTGATCGAGCGATGGAAGGAGAGGAGCTGGCGCACGCCATCGACCGAGCCGGTGTTCAGCCGCACATGAAAACCGAGCGAGTTGAAGCTACCATAGGAGATGCCGGCCTGACCGTTCGCGATCGAGGTCGCTTCGCGCGGCACGTAATTGATGGTGCCACCCAGCGAATTATAGGAATTGACCGACGGGTTGTTCACGCCGCGATAGATCTGCACCTGCTGGAAATCATCCAGAGTGACCGGCGTATTGTTGCGTTGCGAGGCGGCATTGACCACGCCCGCGTTGAACAGGTCGTTCAATGCCACGCCGCCGAAGGTTTCGGAAAACTGCCCGTCGTTAAAGGCGCGGAACTGGATATTGGTGCGCATTCCGTTCGGGCCGGAACTGGTCGCGACCACCGAGGGTAACTGGTTGAGCAGCGTCTGCGCGTTGGTACCGGGCGAGGCATTGTCGATCCGGCGCTTGCTGATCGTGCTTTCGCTGTAGGTCGCCTTCTGCGGGATCGTCGAGTTCTCGATTTTTGACGCAGATTTCGAGACGCCTTCGATCTTCACCGGTGTGGTGTTGCCCGGAATCTGCACCACCTGGGCGGACGCCGCCGTTATTGAGCCAAAACTGAGGATGCCGCTCAGCACGGTGCCGGCCAGAAACCGCAATCTCGTCATGTCGCGCCCCTCGATACCGTATGTTGGGGTGCTTTCTAGGCACGGGCGATGACACGGTAATGACGATTCACTTTCAGATCGATGACATCGACATAGAATGTCCCGGTCTCACGGCATAGTGACTTTATGGTCACGTCAGGCTCATACTGCAGCAGCCCATGGCTATCCAAAGTGAACTTGTATCGCACAGCGTACCGGGAACCGCGGTGCTCTTGGCGCATTACACCACTCTCACGCATCCCTCCGTGACGCAGGTAAACAGGTTGGCCAAGGTGCAGGTCACGAACAGACGGTGCGCGTTCTTGTCCAACCCGTGATAGCGCAGCTTCAGGAAGCCGAACCTCCGCTTAATCACCTGCCGTCGTTCTGACTGTCTTGGCAAGACGTAACCAGTTCATACCTGTCAGGGGTCGAAACAGAAATCGGGTCGGCCAAACTGGCGCGGTCGTAAATGGGCCGACCAACTACAGGTAGAGCCGGCCCGAAAGCGGTCAGAGTGCTTCGTGCGCCGCCGTGTGGTGCTTCGCGGCCTCACCGGCATGGTGCTGCGCCTGGACGTGATGGCCATAGGCCATATGAGCGTGATGGCTGGCTTCGTGATGAACGCCGGCCTCAGCGTGTTGAGCAGCCTGAAGGTGGTGTTCTGCCGCTTTCTCGTAATGATGCGCCGCCAGGTTATGATGTTCGCTATGGGTGTGATCGCTCATGGCATGACCTCTTACATGATTTCGGTGGATGATTGGTGTTGTCTCGAGTCCGCCGGGGTTGATGGACCTCGGTAGTCCCATATAGCGCCTTGGCAGATCGCGTGGTGGTGACCGTTTCATTGCACATACGATGGTTGATCTCCCCATGCGAACCATATCAACCTTTGTGATCTGATAATCACGATGCGGAGAGAACGCGCAACAAAACAGTCATTGTCATCGATTTGAAAACGTTCTGTCATCGCCGTGTCATCGTTCGCGCCTAAAAGGCATCCCAACTACGGTATTTAAGGGGCACGATATGACGAGTTTGCGGTGTCTGACTGGCATAGCGCTGAACGGCGCGATGTTCTTTGACGTGATGGATACGGCGTCCGCGCAGGTGGTGCAGATTCCGGGCAACACCACACCGGTGAAAATCGACGGCGTCTCGAAATCTGCGGCGAGCACTCGACGATCCCGCAGAAGGCGACCTACAGCGAAAGCACGATCAGCAAGCGCCGGATCGACAATGCCTCGCCCGGTACCAACGCGCAGACGCTGCTCAACCAGTTACCCTCGGTGGTCGCGACCAGTTCCGGCCCGAACGGAATGCGCACCAATATCCAGTTCCGCGCCTTTAACGACGGGCAGTTTTCCGAAACCTTCGACGGCGTGGCGCTGAACGACCTCTTCAACGCAGGCGTGATCAATGCCGCCTCGCAACGCAACAATACACCAGTCAATAATTCTCGTTTAACCGTCATTGATCGCTAGGAGCATCGGTTTCGGTCCCATGCAATTCAACAATCGGTTGCTCAGAGCATCACAATCGCTGCAGGCCGAACCGGTGTCACCATCAGCGTCTTCGTCTTTCCTCTCCTGTTCAGACGGATCGGTGAAGGCGGTGCGGTTCTGGTGCTGGTTACTCTCGCGATATTGGGTGCAGTTTTGACAGCTGTTCTGGCTCCTGAAACGCGGGGCAGAGAGCCCGGAGCAATCCACCTTGAGCATCCAATCCGGGCTGAGGTTGGAACCGCAGGCGAGACCACCGAATGAGTTACGTCAAGAGCACCACGGTCCCTCATGCGAGGGTAAAAAAATATCGTTATACCGAACTCGTCGTCGCATTGGGTGGTCTGCCGGGGGCAGGGAAGAGCGTACTCGCGAACCGACTGTTACGCCCACTCACGATCAAACATCGGCGCCCAATGATCATCAGCAGCGATCAGATTCGCAAGCACATTTTCGGCGTGGCCCCAACGGTCCGTCTTCCACCTGAGGCATCTAGTGATCATGCGACCGATTTGGTCCACGAGGCTATTGTCGCGCACGTTGCAGCTCGGATCGGGGTCGGACCAACGATCGTCGTTGCCACTTTCCGGGATCCCGGCTTCAGCGATGTTCTACAGGCGGCCACGGACCGGCAACAGGGACAGTTCGTGGGGTTTTGGATCGACACTCCGATTGAAGTTCTTGAGGCGCGGTTTCTCGATCGTGAGGACGATGTGCCGTATGCCATGGGCACCTTACATGAAATCCTTCAAGAAGGTATCGCCCGTCCATCCGAATGGATAGTGATCGAAGGGGGCGATTTGGAGAAAGGCAGACAAAGAATTCTCACGACAATAAAAAATGGGTGGGTCGAGTTCGATTTACCGTCTTCGGGGTGAACCAGTGCCGTATAATGCGACCCATGGCCGCGAACCCAGGCTGAGCCAACGATCAAAATCAACCCGCAACTCGCCCTCCATCAACCCACTCTTCGCGGATACCGTCGTCACCCCACCGAAACCACGCCATCCACTTGATTCGGACAGGATATTTTACTAGAAAATATACCTGAACTCATCGTGCTCAAGACTCCCCTCATTTTCACACTGCCCCGAAAGTCTCGGCGAAGACGGGCAGGTCGGCGAGCATATCGGCGAATTTCTGGACCAGTGGCAGCAGGCGAGGCTCCGGCATGGTGGGGATGAGTTCGTATAGCATGC